>JBAXAT010000009.1:0-14257 GCA_037142335.1 Verrucomicrobiota bacterium
CCCTACGAAGACTATGTCACCTCTCTGATCGTTGTGCGGCATGCGTCTGATCCCATCGAAGAGCGACTCAAAAAAGACATTGAGGACTGTACCAAACCGCGCAACCTCTTTGATCTCGTTGCGCTTTACACTAACATAAAGTTTTTCTCCTCCGATACCATTGCCGGCACTGATGCCGTAACTGGAAACGCCGTCACCAGCTTCAACAGCCAGCCCGATTACAATTCGCCGCGTCTTGACAATTGCACCTACGACGGCGCCGCAACCGCGAAGCCCGCCGTCAATGTTCAGCTTCCGAAAAACAATCCACTCGGCGGACTTTTCAACGCAGTGCGCGACACTGCCACTGTGGTACGTGATACCGCCAACACACTAACTCCTGCCAAGTCCAGCGGCTTCTACACTCGCAAAGACAGCCTCGGCGAACTCATGATGGCGTGGCGCGATAGCAGCGGTCTGAACCGGATCAACACGCAATGCGCCGACTCACAAGCGTCGCGCCTTGTCCCGGCCGCCATTGCCGCCAACGTCCGACTGCTTGAACTCACATTCCCGCGCGTCGCCGTCGAGATCACCGAGTTCGACGCAAAGAACAAGCTCCTCAAATGCCGGATGCTCAGTTTCGAGCCAAACGACAAGGGCGAATACGACGCAAAAGCCGCAGCATTACTCGGCTACGTTCCCACCTGTCAGGCCAGTGCGATCGTCATGTTGAAAGTCGGCCGGGACGTCGAGAATTATTGGCAACCCATCGCCGCCGTCCGGGCTGGCGAGTTTGATGTAAAGCTCAATGAAATCCCGAACCATAAACTCCTCGCCTACCTCAACCGTGACCCGAAGAATCCGCCCGATACCGCCGTCACGCTTGCCGTCGGCCTCGACATGGCCGGTGTTGTCGTCAAGTCGGACGACTTCAATCTCCAGAACCTCGCCATCACGCCAGCCGAAGTCGAACTCGCGCCCTCCGCTGCGCAATTATTCCGGTCATCCATCGTCGGCACCACGGACGAAATCGTCTGGAACATCCGCGAAAAAGACGGCGGCACAATTTCAGCCGATGGCAATTACAAAGCCCCCACAACACCCGGTACCTATCACGTCACTGCCGCGCTCAAAAGCGATCCGACAAAGAACGCCGTCGCACGCGTCAGCGTCGTCGTTCATGAAGCCGTTGCCGTGGCAACCAAGCAGACAACGGGTGATGTCGGATTCAAGACATTCAAGATGCAAATTGATCTGCCATATTACAGCAGCGCGTACACCAATCTGTACGGAGCGCTCCGATATGGGTTCCAATACTATTACAATGAAAAAGAATACCGCAGGGGCATGCCCCTCGGCTGGGCCAAGATCATTTACGAAGGGAAGGAGAACGCGAATTCCGGTTCTTCTGACCAACCATTCTGGATTTACTACGCCCCATTCGTCTCGCTCCAGCACCGTGGTAATGCCGTTGATGACAAATTGCCGGCTGACGGCAGCCCGTTTCCCGCTGCGCTTCGCGATATCGAAGCGATGCATAAGTCCGCCAAAGGAACACCACAAGACGTTAAGATCGGCGACATCTGCTGCCTGATGCCCAGTGGCTTCCCTGATGAGTTTGTTGCACACGCTTGGCGCGGACCGTTCTATCTGGACGTCAGGGTCCAGTTGAAGGTCGGCAGTCGCTGGTCGTATGATTTCCTTAATTCGGACATGAGCAAGAATGACAAACGCTATGCCGAGGCCATTAACATTAAGAACAAGGCTATCGCCGACTTGCCGAAAGTTGCAATGGCGCTCGCCTCCGACGCCATGAACGACCTTGACACTTGGTGTAATCGCCGTGTCGCGAACGGCCACGGCATCAAAGGACTCTATAACCTGCCAATCGACACAAAACGTTATCTGCCCACCCCCGCCGAGTTATCCAAGGATATCTCAGCCGGCACGTATGCAGGAACGTACACCTACAAAATTGGCAATGTCGAAAAAGCCAGCTACACGACTACATTCAGTGCCACTGACATAACCGAGGCGGATGAATCGGCAACGGCGCCCATCAACAGTGCGCACACCGATTTTGAAGCCCGCGTCAAATACAACACCGGCTCCGTCTACGCCACGCCGGAAAAGATCTCCATCCCGGGTGCCGACGAAGCGGTTGAATTTAAGGCCAACCCGGACTTCAGCCGCGGTGATGCAAGACGTTTCCACCGCATTATGTTCCGCGTGGCCAATGTCTACGTCACTGTCGACAGCTCCTACCAGTCAACCGACTTCGCCCCGCAATCACCCCACGGCAACCAGCTCGCCAAGCTTATTATCGCTAAACTCACGAAGCGCTAACCCAAAAGCTGTGCGGCGGAACAGGCGAAACGGGCCGGCGCGGCGGCATTGAACTCCGCGAATGATTTTCCGGCACCGGAATGTCTCTCACCGGCATGCTTCTGCGGTTTCCCGGCACCGGAAAACCATTTCCCGGTGCCGGTGAGAGATTTTCCGGTCACCCCCAGCCGTTTCCCGGTGCCGGTAAACCGTTCCCCAACTGTCCCCAGCCATTTTCCGACGCCGGAATGCCTCAAGGGAACGCTGGAAAATCATTTCCCGGCACTGGTCCGGCATTTCCCGGCCTCCGAAAACCATTTTCCGGTGCCGGGAAATCGTTCCTAAATGCCGGAAAACCGTTAGGGAAGAGCGAAAATGGCTGTTTTGGGCAAAACCGGCCCTTTTTCGTCAGTTTTACTCCAAACTCCCGCCACCGGCTGGTTGGAATTCCTGCCCGGCGCCCCGCGCATCCTCGACTTCGGCCACTGCCTCAACCGCCTCGATCTCGAACCACCCGGCCAGTTGACCGCCCGGAAACCATCGCAATGGTGCTAGCGAAGCGAAGGCGGGCTCTGTTGGCTAGTTATGCCGGAAAAGCGTCGTCTCGCCAGCGCAACACGTCAAAATATAGTTCGTCCAACGGACAAACGCTTTCGCAGTACCGCGTGTGATGCGGTTGTTGTGGATTATCAAAACTGGGATCGGCCATGCGCGCGGCGGCCGTGATCTTCGGTAATGCTTTGCGAAATTGTTCAATGTCCTTGGCGAGTTGGGGATCTTCCGTGGATTCGTACTTCTTGCATATGTAAACGCGGGCCGTGTAACTCTCTAAAATTCGTCGGGCCGCCTTCGATTCTGCGCAGGAAACGCCGAGTTCCGATTTCTTACCGGCGTAAACATCGGCGTCTTCGGTGACGCAGACGTATTTCATGTTGGAGCTGGTGCGGATCGCCAACCCCCAGAAGGCAACTTCAGTATGCCGAGCGTGAAACGAGACTTTGCAGCTAATGATGCCGAGTACGCGCCACTTCGTGGCTTCTTTGTAGATCACGAACAAATCTGTATCAGGGTGGTCTTTGATTTGTTTTTGGTCACAGGGACGTTTGACCGGCAAGGTGCTATATTCAATTATCTGCTCAGCTAAGGCGTCGTCCTGCAAAACTCGCCGGAGTTCCTTGAGGCTGCCTTTGATGACAAAAATATTCTTCTCGTTAAGCAACGGGTTGAGAATGCGCGCGACAACCGACTCCAGATTCGTTCCCGCTTGAGCTCGGGCAGCCTGGGCAATCCGGTTATCAGTCATTTCCGCTTGGCCTTCTTGCGGGTTGCGTATTTCGTCTTGGTCTCGGCGACCATAACAGGAGCCGGGGTGCTTTCTGGGTTGCTGGCCGGCATTTCATCGAGGCGCATTTGCTTGAGTTCAGCGGCGACGCGCTCAGCGGAGATGGCGCAATACTTCTTGGAGAGGTCAAGGTGAACGAAATGCCGGCCGGTACGGGCGGCGACAGTGGCGACTGTACCGGTACCTCCGAATGGGTCAAGCACGACGTTACCCTTGTAGCTGTAGAATTTGATTAGCCGATTAATTAATTCCTCCGGAAATGGAGCGGGATGGCCTTCCGCCTTTTGTTCCGGCGCTTTGCGGCCTCGGCGCGGCGGATACAAGCTTTGCAGGAACGGTTGCCTACCACGGGTTTCCGGCGAGATTTGCCAAAAACCGTCTGAATACTTAATGAAATCTTTGCTGCTGATATCGGCATCGGCCTTGTTGCCGGGCAAGTTCCATTGGCCTTTCGAGAACACGAGCACGTATTCCCAACTTGGTATGATGTGCGGGTTACTAGGACTGCGGAACGAACCCCACGCGGTCCGGCGGCGCATCGTTTGTTTGTACCAGAGAATCTCGGTGCGCATGATGAAGCCGAGCTCCTTCAGGTCGTATGTCATGTCGTAGTGGACGGGCTTGAAATCCTTGATGCTGGTCGGGGCGATGTTCAGGGCAAACCGGCCGCCCGGCACCAGCACCCGCTTGAGTTCTTTCCAGAACGGGATCAGCCACTGCAAATATTCCTCATACGGCATCTTGTCGTTGTGGGAGTCGTAGGCGAGGCCGACATTGTACGGCGGCGAGGTGATGGCGAGATGAACGGATTCCGTCGGCATGGCCTGCAAGATCGCATGGGCTTCACCACAAATGATCTGGTCCTTCCACCAATCACCGGCAGTGGTTTGCGGCGGAAAATTAAGGACTTGAGGCAACGGTTTCATCGGGTTCTTCCCGCCGTTCTTAGCAGAGCCGCCGGCGTTTGCCGACAAAAAATTACGTCCTGACATTCGCTGCCGGCGTCACGCGCTCCAAAATTTCCCACGTCTTTTGGATGTAAAAACGATAATTCGCCACCGGCGTGCCGTTGGGAATACGGTGGTCGAGACCGAGCATGCAACCACCGGTACGAACCATCGGTGGAATCTTGTATTCCAGTTCAGCGGTAATTTCGGCTTGGCTCCGGCGCAGGACATGTTTGTCGATACCACCCATGAACGCCAGTTTCGTCCCGTATTGCTTCCGCAATTTTACAATATCCATCCCGGCGGCCGGTTCACACGGATAGATGAAATTCAAGCCAGCCGCCAAAAGAGCCGGGATGATCGGGCGCAGGTCACCGTCGCTGTCCTGCTTGAACAAGCGCGCGCCGCGGTCGCGCGCTGCATTCCACACCCGCCGGTAGTAGGGCGCGATAAATTCTTCAATCTGCCGGGGACCAAACAACGGCCCACTCCTCCCAGCCATGTCTTCGTGAACAAACAACTCGTCGAGTTGCACGCGCTCGATCGCACGCACGGCCGTGTCGCCAAATGTTTGCAACATATCGTGGAGCAATTCCGGTTGCTCGTAGCAGGCCATCGCCACCACTTCCTCACCCATCAGTTGCCGGGGTTCATCGAATCCGCCGGGGATGTTCACTGAAGTTACTACACCGGGTCCGGGCCGGTAGATCCCAACGCGCGCTTCGGAAAATTCGTAGTGGTGCTTGATCCGGCGCCAGTCATCCATGTTGGCGACCGGATAAGTTGTCGGCAACGCGATGGTCGCGGCCTGTTTTTGCAATTCCATCCGGCGTCCCATCCGATCGCGATACACCAGCATGCCGGCGGTCTCTTCGAGAATGACTTCTTCGTCACCACCGAGCCAGCCGGTGCTGACCGGCAACCCCATTTCTGCGGGATACCGGAACTGAAAAGCCGACAGGTCAATCTCGGCCGGCAGCGCCCCTTGCGTCGCCCATTCCTCCTTCAAGCCAAGCAGCGGCCCGAAAATCTCGGTGAAGAGTGGCCGTGTGTTCGAATGAAACGTCATATAATCCAAATACTCTTCACGGGGAACGATTTCACCGCAGCGGCGGATAGCAAGCGCGGCGTGGAACGAATTGATGTGCTTGGCCGCCGCCGGTTGGGAAGGGTTTGGCATGGATGTTGTCTAGCAAACCCGGTCATGCTTGCCGACTGAAAACTTTACCGGCGTGGCCATGGTGCGCTATATTGCCGGCAATGAGTTCATTTACCTGCCAACATTTGGACGTGGCCGACGATCAGTGTCGGCTATTGAAGACCGACTGCGTGCCAGGACGGAAAGGGTGTGTGCTGGCCGGCAAAACAACGTTCCTTGTGCCAGCCGAGGAGCGGATCCGGCAACGCGCTGAAGAAAAACGGCGGTTGGTCAGTTCCCAAAAATCAGGTTGATCTCGGGCTGGAGAGAGGGATCAAGTTGCGCGGCGAGTTTGCGGTAGTCAGCGAGCTTTAGGTTGAATTGTTTGGCAAAAACCGCCGTCGCAAGATATCGGCGGGCACGGTCGGCAGGCTTGCCGGCTTGCGCGTAGGACTCACACAATTGCTGAATCGTTGCCGGCGGCAAATCGCGCCAGAGGATGGTCAGCGCGCCATACGGCAAGGTGAATGTCAATTCCGTATCCGTCGCGCCGGTCAACTTGCCGTCTATATGTGCGCCCCGTGTGACGATTTTACTGGCGTCGACCGGCAGACGGGCGAAATCGGCAGCCAACAGCTTTTTCAACTCCACCAACCAGCGCAACACGGCACGGCGCTGGGCGAGCGCTTGCTTGCCGGCCGTCGTTGTGAGTTTCGGCAGCAAGTCATCAAGTTTGGCTAGCGCGGATTTGAAATCATAATTTGTCAACGGCGTATCGAGCACTTGGACTTGCCGGACTTCGGCGTCGACTTGCCGCTGGACTTGTTCGGCGGAGATCCGTTGCCGAGCTTCGATTTCGGCATTGCGCTTTGCGTCCTCAAGTTGCTGCTGGGCGACTTGCTGGGCTTTCAGAATGACCGTCTCCCGCTCGTCGAGTTGCATTTTTAATCCGACAAAAGGCAATCGGTTCCGGGCGTCGCTCACCGCGTTTAGCGCAGCGTCAAACTTGCCGGCTTGCTGGAGCCGGTCAATGTCGGCGAGCGCGGCTGGGATCCGGCTGATTTCGCCAGCCAGTTTTTGTGCCAACGGCTGGAGCGCGTACGCCCAGCGCTGGTTGGGGTCGGGTGGTAGTTGCCGGTATTGGTCAAAAGCCACGCGCGCGGCATCAAGTTGACCGGCTGACAGGTGTTTGAGGCCGCGAAGCATGTGCCCGAAATCAACAGCCCAGCCCGGCCAGTTTGTCGTGGCTGTAGCCGGTAAGTCGGCGAGCATCAGCACGGCGAGTGGTTCGGCGAGGTTGGCAATGGTAATTTTCCCCGGCAAGGCGGGGTTGGCTTTCTGGAATACCGGCGCGGCTTCATCGGCACGGCCGGCAGTGATCAGTGTGATGCCTTCGAGCAGGAACACCCATTGCCGGTGGTGCGGCTGGCCACGTGTAAGTTGTTTGAGGTTTTCGCACTCACTGAGCGCGGCTTGAATGTTATTTTGGGCAAGTTGAGCGATGGCGTTGGTCCACGCGTCAGCCCACGGCGTGGCGGCGTTGAAGTTGACTTCTTCGTCGGGAACAACAACGACGGGCGCGGTATTGGTAACGACTGGCAGTGGAGCCGGCAGTGAGGTGTTGGTTTCCATGCCGAATTTGGCGCGGTTGAACCAAAGGATTGTGATGACAACGCCGGTTGCAATAATCGCAGCACCGGTGGCAATGATCGAAAGCAGTGGGATGCGTTCGCCGGTTGCGGTCACGAGCGCCGGGGCAGCGTGTTTTTCGCGGATTAAATGTTCAGCTTGGTGGAGTTCTTGGATGAGCGCGTCGTAGGTTACAAAGCGTTCAGTCGGTTCCTTGGCTAGCATCCGCCCGATGACATTCGAGGTGAAATCCTGCACAGTGGGATTGTAGGTTTTGAGGTTGAAGGCCGGCGCGGTGGCTTGTTTGGCTAAAACTTCGGCGGCGGTCTTGGCATCAAACGGCGGCCGGGCGGCCAGCGCGTGAAACAACGTGGCGCCGAGGGAGTACATGTCGCTGTGGAAATCTTCCGGTTGGCCGCGGAGTTTTTCCGGGGCGATGTAGTAGGGCGTTCCCCAAATGACACCGGGACCAGGACCGGCGGCTTCGTGTTGGGCGCCGGCCAGACCAAAATCTACCAACTTGGCAACGCCGTCTTCGTTAAAGAGGATATTTCCCGGCTTGATGTCGCGGTGGAGTAACCCGAGTTGATGGGCGGCGTTGAGACCAGCGGCGATGCCGGCACCGACAGCGAGCACATCGGCTTCAGGCATTTTGCCGAGCTTAGTAATGCGGTCGTCGAGACTGCCGCGTTCGAGCAATTCCATCGTTAGGTAATACTGGCCGCCGTGTTCGGCAAAGGAATAAACTTGCGCAACGTTGGGATGGTTAATGGCGGCGGCGGCACGGGCTTCGCGGGCAAAGGCCTCAATGAACTGTGGGTTGCCGGCGAATTTTGGGCGGAGGATTTTGACGGCGACACACCGGTTGAGTTGAAGGTCAATAGCCTTGTAGACGGTACCCATGCCGCCAAGGCCAAGCACATTTAGCAGTAACAGATTGCCAAATTGCAGCGGTACCACTGAGAACGCCCCGCAGCGCGGACATTCCACCTGTGTAAATGCCGGCTGACCAGCCGGGTCAATGGGCGCACTGCAGGCGTGGCAATTAATTGATTCGGGAACGAGGCCGGGGGCGTCCATACCAGCAAGTTAGCATGCGCTCACTTGCGCCGGCAAGCTTGCCGTCGTAGGTTGACAGCCAGAACAACAACCGGAGAAATTAAACATGAAAAAATGGTTATGCGGATTGATGGTCGTAATGGCAGTCGGAACGATGGTGCTAGCCGACGAGGCAAAGAAACCGGAGATGGTCGAACTGAAGGGCACGCTTGGCTGTGGGCATTGCCAGTTTCACAAGACGAGTAGCTGCGCAGCAGCGCTGAAGACGGCGGATGGTAAAATTTACGTGATTGATAACGCCACACCGGCGATTACGGCCGCCCGTGAAGCCGCTGCGCCAGCCAACGTTGCCGGTACGGTGACTGAAAAGAATGGTGTGTTGCACATTCAGGCAACCAAGCAGGAATTGGTGAAGTAACCAGACCGGCTAACGCGTGCGGCAACGGAGCAAACAAAATCTTTGTTTGCTCCGTTTGCTTTTTTGCTAGAGTCAGGCCAAGGAAACAACCATGCTTGAAACCTATTTCATCGTCCCAGCGCTCCAACACAATCAACTCGTCGAACGCGCTTACCGGCAGCGCGGCTATACGACCGACGAAGCCGCTGACGGCGCCCGGTTTTGCGAATTAGCCGCGACACACGGCATCCGTACACACAACGCCATCAAAGCCATTCACCTCGACGAATTGTTTGGCTCAAAAGTTGGCGGCTGTACGCCGGGCGCGAAACTGGAAAAACTGCCGACAAAATTCAAGGCTGTCCAGCGCTGGAACGCCAATAAAAAACTTGGCCAGTCCGTTGCGTTCGCGGCGATGGATGCCTGCATGAAAATGGCCGACGAATACGGCGTTGGCATCGTCACTGTGGATAATGCCTTTCATTATCTCTGGGGCGGCGGTTACGTGATCGATGCGGCGAAGCGCGGCTACATCGCATATACATGTTGCACCGCCGGCACCAGTGAAGTCGTGCCGTTCCTCGGCAAGTTTCCGACAATGGGCACCAATCCGCATTCATGGGGATTTCCGACCACAGACGCCATTGGCTACCCGATTTGCATTGATTGGGCCACAAGCACCGTGGCGATGGGGCGCGTCCAACAACTCGCCCGCGAAGGCAAACAACTTCCACCCGGTGCCGCCGTGGACGCCACCGGTAACCCGACGACCGACCCGGTAAAAGCAAAGTCACTTTTGTTCTTCGGCCAGCACAAAGGTTACGGTCTCGCGCTGGTGAACGAATTGTTGGCAGCCTTTACCGGTAGCGGAATTCCGTATTTGCGCGGCAAGTGGAACGAAGGCCCGGCTGATGAAAAACACACACCGCATTTTTTCTTCCAGTGCATTAAAGCCGAAGCACTCGACTGCGACAACTTTCCGGCCGGTCGGACTCAGAAGACCAACGTCAAGGCAGTCATCGAAGATATCCGCAATCACGGTAACGACAAAGTCATGTTACCGGGCCAACTCGAAGCTAACGCTGCTGCCTTGACCGCAAAATACGGCGGCCTCCTGTTCACAAAAGCCGAGATTGATGCCTTTAATGAAATAGCCACCGCTTGTGGCGCGCAGTCATGGGATCCGGCCAAGCTAAAAACTGTTATGACCTGACTGGGTTTGCACCGGGACGCGGATTGCATTAGACTGGCACTGATAAATTATTCCCAATGAAGACGCATTGTTGTCAGCGGTTGGTCTTTGGCGGCTTACTGTGGACGTTGCTAACCGGCGGATTTGTCAGCGCAACTGAGTCGCGCTTGACGGCGGATTTCACCGTGCGGCGCTGGGCGATAGAAGATGGTCTACCAGAGACTACGGTCACGGCGCTGAAACTCGGCTCAGACGGTTTTCTCTGGTGTGTGACACCCAAGCATGTAGTGCGCTTTGACGGTGTGCGCTCTGTTGAAGCCACGCCGACCACTGCGGTCCAAGCGTCGCCGGTCGCGACCCTACCGGCTGGCGTGACCTTACCGGAAACGACGGCGGCAGATAAACCTACGGCGGTATTGGTCGATGATAGCGGCGTATTATGGGTGGGCACGGCGCGCGGACTCTACCGGTATTGCAACAGACAATGGCAATCGTTGACAGCACGCGATGGCGTGATCTTCCCAGTGGATGTGCGCTGCCTGACATTGGATCAAGAGCATAATTTATGGGTGGGCACCAGCAGCGGCTTAGTACGGTTGCGGCGGGCGCCACTACGGGTTTTCCGGACCGGGCTGCCGTGGGGCGGCGAAGCCATTACAGCTTTAACAGCGGAGTCACCGACTAATTTCTGGACCGCTGTCGCCGGCGGGGGGTTGGTAACAGGCACGCCGGAAGAGTTGCGCTTGCTACGACCGGAAGGTCTACCGGAACAAACAACTATTTCGGCATTGCTGCGCTGTCGTGACGGAACATTGTTGGTGGGCACACAAGGCGAGTCGCTGTGGCGTTACCGGAATGGTCAACCTGCGGTACCGGTCGATACCGGCAAGACGGCGCGCGGCATCAGTGCGTTACTGGAAGACCGGCGCAACCAATTTTGGGTTGGCACGTGGAATGGGTTAATGACACTGACTGCGGCAGGCACACTTCAAGTGGTCGGGACATTGCCGGACGATTTGGTGCAAATTTTGCATGAAGATCGCGATGGCCATCTTTGGGTCGGCTATCACAACTCCGGTTTATACCGCTCCGAGTCCGATGGGCAATTCCGCCAAGTGATGACTGAGGCAATCCGCTCATTCTATGAAGATGCGACAGGTGATTTGTGGATTGGCACGCTACACGGGTTGCGCTGGTGGAGTAGCACTAAGCGCCACCGGTTCACAGTCGCCAACGGGCTGATCGATAATGTTATTCTACAAATTTTGGAGGACAATGACGCGCATCTTTGGTTGGGCACAGCGCACGGCATTATGCGCGTTAAAAAAACCGAGTTTGGTCAAGTTGCTGATCGCCAAAAATCCGTTGTAGCAGCACGCTTATTTGGAGTGGAGGCCGGCATGGCGAATGAACAATGCACCGGCCGATTCGGGGCGCGCGCTACGAAAACAGCCGACGGTCGATTGTGGTTTCCGACGATGGAAGGCATCGTCATGGCGGATCCCACCAAACTCCCACCGCCACTGTTAAGCCCGCAAACATACCTTGAAGAATTACACCTACCCAACAGCACGCTGCCACTCAGCAATAACGCCACTCTGCGTTTGCCGACCGGAGCGCGGAATGTTCGCTTCCAATTTACCGCCCCGGTTTTTACAACCCCAACACGCCTACGGTTCCGGTATTGGTTGGTCGGCCATGAATCAGACTGGTCCTGGTCAACCACTGAGCGGCAAGTCCAATATCAAAGTCTGCTGCCAGGGCAATATGAATTCCGCGTCAGTGCCAGCGACCGGGACGGGGTATGGGGCCAGCCGGCCAGTGTAAAAATTTTTGTGCCGGCGTTTTTTTGGGAAATATTGGGGTTCCAGTTGGGGTTCCTCGGCGTGGTTATCAGTGTGGCCATCATTGGCGGGCGCGTTTACGCTAAACGCCGTAGTGACCGGCAACGCCAAGAACAGGAACGCCGACACAATATCGACCGCGAACGTGCGCGCATTGCCCGTGATATTCATGACGAAATCGGGGCTGGACTGACCGAGATGGCGTTGCTCAGCGATTTGGCAAAAACTGGAACCGGTGGCAATCATCTCGACCGCATCTTCCAACGGTCACGCGAGCTGGCACAATCGCTTGATGAAATCGTCTGGGCCATCAACCCACGGAATGACACGCTCGAAGGTCTGTTGTCGTATCTTGCTGAATTCGCACAAAGGTTTTTGGCAGCGGCCGGTATTGCTTGCCGGCTGGATTTACCACGCGACCAGCGGGCTTTGACACTGTCCCCAAATTTTCGACATCATATCTGCTTGGCTGTAAAGGAAGCACTTCACAATGCCGTCCAGCACGCCGGGGCCACAGAAATTAAGATGCAGATTGAATTGCTCCGGCAAGAACTGACTATCACGATCACTGATAATGGAATCGGCTTTACCGGTGAAGCGCCGGCGGGGCATGACGGGCTGGCAAACCTGAAAACACGGATGCGCGAGATTGCCGGCTCTATGCAACTCACCAGCACAGCGAACACTGGCACACGCATCGTACTAACGGTTCAATTGCCGGCCGGATGATCATGCCGATTAAAGTTGCCATTGTGGAAGATGACGCCGACGTGCGGAAGATGCTGGTTACCGCCGTCCGCAATGCCACTGATTATGAATGTGTCGGTGCCTATGCCACCGGTGAGGCGGCGCTGGCCGGTCTCCCGCTCCAGCCGCCGCAAGTGGTTTTAATGGACATTGATCTGCCCGGTATTAATGGTATTGAGTGCGTTAGACAGTTGTCTGACAAGTTGCCGGCAACACAGATGTTGATGCTGACAGCGTATATGGACACCGATTCTATTTTCAGCGCCCTGACGGCCGGGGCGGTTGGATACCTCGTCAAACCGGTGCGCGTCGCGGAACTTTTGGCGGCAATCCGCGACGTCCATGGCGGTGGTGCACCGATGACCAGTGGAATTGCCCGGAAAGTACTGCAAATGTTTCAGCACGGCCGGCCATCGCCGCACGAGTTGGAAAATCTTTCGCCGCGTGAACAAGAAGTGCTTGATTTACTAGCTCAAGGACTCCTCTACAAAGAAATCGCCGACCAGCTCGCCGTGAGCTATGCCACAATCCGCACGCACGTCGAGCGTATTTACCAGAAGCTGCATGTGCGGTCGCGCTCCCAAGCTGTTGCTCGATACCTCTGTCGGTAGTTTTACCGACTGCCGGCGCTGATGCTCTACCTGTAAGTTAGAAAGGTGAGAGTTAGATTTCGATTTTTCGATAAACTGGCGAATTTCCGGTTGGGTCACTGGTTGGCAGCGGCCGGCTTAGTCGCGACAGTGGTCGCTTACTACTTTGATTATCTGACCGGCACGGCGTTTATCTGGGAAGATCTAGTCGGTTGGTACTATCCGACTGTGAATTATTTTTGCGCGGCCATGGCCGGTGGCCGGTTTCCGCTTTGGTTGTCGGGGTTACTCAACGGCGTCCCATTGTACACAGATTTTCAGGTGGCAATGTATTATCCATTTCGGTGGTTGTTGGTTTTATTTCAGCACGACGGTGTCTTGCCGGTAGTGGTGTATCAGCGCTACATCGTGCTGCACATTCTACTAGGTGGCCTGTTGATGCACGGCTATCTCAAGAGTCACTGGCTCGGGCCGCTCGCGTGCTGGGCTGGGAGCGTCGTGTTTTGCTTGTCCGGGTTTGCCGTCCTGCACATCATTCACTTTCCAATGTTGAAGGTATATGCGTGGCTGCCATTGCAACTGTGGTTAGTCGATAAGGCCGTCGCCACCCGCCGGGTCAAATACTACGCTGGGCTGATAGTGGTCATTTTCCTATCGTTGTGCGCCGGTTTTCCGCAGACAACATTGTACAACTCATATCTGGTGATTGCCTACTGGTTGTATGGCCGGTATCGCGTGTTACCGGCGGGCACACCGCGGACGCTGACAATTATCGGGCGGGATCTCGCCGGTGAGAGCTGGCGGATCGCCGGTGTGTTCAGCGCAGTGTTGCTGCTTGGCGCGATTTTGATTTTACCCACGTTTGAGCATTGGCAATTGAGCACCCGACAGGCGATGGGCTTTACCGGCGCGGCTGGGCAATCGCTACCGTTGCGCAACCTGATTCAGGTTGCGGTGCCGAATTTTTTCGGTACCAGTAATTGCACTACGGCGGATGACAACTTCTGGGGTCAGGAGCAGGTCACAACTCGCACCGCCACTGCGCGCGCGTGGTATTACTGGGAG
>JBAXAT010000010.1:0-14015 GCA_037142335.1 Verrucomicrobiota bacterium
TGAGGCCGATGTAGCCCGCGGTGTCGATGACAGTCCCGCCAGTCGCAATCGTCAGTGTATTGCCAGTGTTGTTTGTGTAACCGACATATAGATTGCTACTGTTTTTCCAAACGGAGTTAGCACCGGTGACGGTGACGGCGTTGTTGTTGGCACCATTGGAGTTGCCGATGTAGCCGGTGGTGTTGAAAACGGTGGCGCCGTTGGTGATGAGGAGCGTGTTACCAGAACTGGAACTACCGACGATGAGATTCTTCTGAAAGGTGTGGGTGCCGCCGTTGGCGATGAAGGTGGCAGCGCCACCGGTGTTGCCGATGGCGAAGTCCAGCCCGTTGCTGACGGTGGTGCCTTGGGAGATGATCGTCCCACCGTTGAAGTTGATCACGCCACCGGCATTGGTGGTAATGAGCTGCTGAACCATTACGGTGCCGCCGGAGATGTTCAACTGGGCGGAACCGTTGTTGCCGGCACCGTTCACGGTCAGGGTGCCGTTGGTCACGGTGAGCTGGCCGCCGCTGATGTTCACCACGTTGTTGGAGGCACCGGCTAAGGTGCTGATGGTCAGATCGCTGCCGACCAACATCGCACCGCCATTGGTGATGGTCAGCGTGTTGCTAGCAGCCTGTCGAAATATCCCGTTTATGCGACTTGTTTCTCACGCGGCAATCTCGAGTGAGTGAAACGGCACAGTCGGATAATTCCGTTCCGTCGGCTCATTCGTTTTCATCCACCGGGTCATCAAGGTCAATAAGTTCAGAAGCCAACGGTTCAATAACGCACCCAAGGCGCTCCGCCCCATTGCGGCACACTGTTTAGGCGTTCCCACTCCGAAGAGTCGACGCATCAATTGCGAAAGATTATAAAAGGCCGCCGCCAATTGGAAACGCTTCCGGAGATTCTGCAGTCCGCGCAAGGTGGCCCGCCGCATCCCGCCGCAGTCCAAGATGTGCGCAAAGGCCCGCTCCAGATGCTGCCCCCGCTTCCGGAGCAATGCTTTGCCATACTGGCTGCGCGTGCTGCGTCCGGCCGCTTGGACCGCCCGTTGTTCGGCCCGCGCCAGTTTGTCCAGCCGCCGGTTGTGGATCGGATCGCAAATCACGGTCTTGATTTGTTCCTGCTGCAACGCCTGCAATTGCCCGACCGCGTAATAGCCTTTATCGGCCGTCGCCGTTTGCACCGTTAACTCATCCAAGTCCTGACTCCGAGCGCGATTGATGTTTTGTTGCGCTTCTAAAATCGCGGTGGCGGCCTCCTGATGATCGGCCTGATCGCCCGGTAACACTTCCGCAGCGACGATGGCACCTGTATCCAAATCCACCACGGTTTGCGGCTTGTACAGCATGTCCGTCGCCCCGTCCTTCTTGGGACCGATCTTGGCCTCCGGCTCAGCCGGATTCACCCACTCCTGATTGCTCATCTTCTTGGGGCGGCGGCGGTCAAACCGGCGGACCGCCGCACTGTCCTGCGGATCAATGCCACTCTGCGCCGCCAGGCGTTTCACATACTCCCAGTACGCTTCGCCAGTATTGCGGTTGACCAACCCCCGCAAGGACGCATTGGCTTCCATCACCGAGGAATCGATCCCCACATTCCGACCCCGCAACAAACCATGCGCCTGGAGCGCGGCCAAAACCAAGGTGAAGACCGCCTCGTAAATCGGCCCGTCCAACCGTTGCCGAATCACCGACAGACTGGAATGATCCGGCGTGGCTTCGGTCAATTCATAGTGCAGAAACTCGCGGATCGCGATCGAATCAGCGCACCGCGCCGCAATCGCCCGCTCACTGGGGAGATCTTCAAAGAAACCCACCATCAGCATCTTCAAGTAAACCGCCGGATCAATCCCGGGCCGCCCGACTCCACTGGGATCGTAGGCGGCCGCGCACAAGTCGCGAACCTTGGCCGCAAACTCAAACCCTTCCAAGGTTTCGTCCAGCTTGGCGTAGAAGCTACTCTTGGCGGTGGTGACCACTTGATCAGCGGCAATCCAGAATTCAGATTGGGCAACTTTCTTTTTCGCAGTGAACACGATCATTAGACAGTCCAGCCCGTGGAATATTCAAATGTTTCGGAAGGATATTTCAACAGGCTGTTAGAGCAGCGTTGTATGCGTCGCGACGGCCATCATCGCCACTGGGCACGGACACACTCGGAGGCGGTGCTTGGAATCAATCAACGTCAAACTGAACTGATAGGAAATTGCTTTTGTGGCACCGAATCACGCTTGCGCAGGGGGGTTAAGGGGGGACGGAAAATTTCGGCGAATTCCGTATCGCCCACCTGTTTTGGCTGCCTCCACAGTCCGCGAAATGCGATTTGTTTCCTTTCTTGAACGTGACTTACGCTCGCGGACAGCGAGAAACAAGCCCAAAATATGGATGCACACACGCTGTGCGTTGCTTCATTCGTGACTTCCCATTCTCAGCCTATCCCGCTATCTTTCGCGCTATGCTTCAGTCACTTCGCATCCGTAACATCGCCATTGTTGAGGATGTCGCCGTCGAATTCGGTGACGGTCTGAACGTCGTTACCGGCGAGACTGGCGCCGGCAAATCCGTCATCGTCGGTGCGCTAAATTTAATCCTTGGCGACCGCGCTGACAAATCGCTCATTCGCGCCGGCGCCGATCAATGCGCCGTCGAGGCCGTGTTCACTACACCGCCACGCAGCTTACTTGAAGAACTCGGTATCGACGCCGGTGCTGAATTGATAATTCGCCGGCAATTCAACGCCAACGGTACCGGTAAAGTCTTCATCAACGATTCGCCGGCAACCGTGCAGTCGCTCAAGCGCGTCGGCGATTTGCTTGTGGATATGCACGGGCCGCACGACCACCAATCCCTGCTCAGTCGCGAGTTTCAGTTGGATTTACTCGACGCATTCGGTGGCCACGACAAAGCGCGCCGCGCCTACGAGGATGTCTACCAGTGCCGGCAGCAACTCCAGTGCGATCGCGCCACGCTCGCCGAGGATGGACGCGACCCGGCACAAGAAATCGAGTTTCTGGGTTTTCAAGTTCGCGAGATTGAGGAAGCGAAGCTTGCGGAATTGAATGAGGATGAACTCATCTCCGAACATACCCGCGTTGCCAATGCCCAGCGAATTCTTGAACTTACCGACGGCCTTCACGCCGCACTTGCGGAAGCCGAGACCTCTGCGTTCGCGGCACTGGCAGTCGCGCAAAAACAACTCAGCGATCTCGCCGGCATTATTCCCGAAGCCAAACCGTGGCGCGACGACGCAGCCTCACTCGCGGTGCAGTTACAGGAACTCGACCGGACCGTTACCAATTTTACCCAACGCATCGACGCCGACCCGGCACGACTGCGCGAGTTAGACGACCGGCTCACGCAAATTCATAAGCTCAAACGGAAATATGGCGGCAGCGTCGCCGAAGCATTAGCGATCTTGGCCCGCGCCAAAGAGCGATTGAATTTTCTCCAAACATGCGGCGAGCGCGCGACACAGCTTGACGATGAGATCGCTAAAGTTTCCACGCAAATTGAGCAGCGCGGTCGCGAGCTTCGCAAGTTCCGGCGGGCCTCGGCGAAAAAACTGGCTGCCGCCATCACAAAAGAGTTGCGCGACCTCGGTTTCGCGCACGGCAGCTTCGCCGTGACGTTCTCGCCGGCGGTGGCTCCGACAGCGAATGGGTTGGACGAAATCGAGTTCGCGTTCGCGCCGAATGTCGGTGAGCCGGTACGACCGTTGCGGCAGATTGCGTCGAGCGGCGAAATGTCGCGGGTGATGCTCGCCGTGAAAGTGGTACTTGCCGCGCACGACAAGATACCGGTCTTGGTGTTTGACGAGATTGACGCAAACGTCGGCGGCGAGATGGGCAAGGCCGTCGGCGAGAAGCTTGCGGTTGTTGCGGCAAAGCGCCAAGTCATTTGTATCACCCACCTCCCGCAAGTCGCTGCTCAAGGTGCGAACCATTACGTCGTGACCAAAAGCGTTCGTGATGGCCGCACCAGCGCTAATATCACGCCGCTGACGACTAAGGAACGCACGGAGGAACTAGCCCGGATGCTCGGCGGGCGCGACCTGACAAGTGTGACTTTGAAACATGCCGCAGAGATGCTGGCAAAGGCCGGCAAGCCAAAACGGTAAGCGTCAGCGGAGCGCTTCTGCAATGGCGGCATCGCGTTCGAGGTCGACTTCCAGCATCAGCTTGGCGATTTCGGCGGCGGATTTCTCACTGAGTTTGCTGTAGCCGGGCGGGATTGCAAATTTTGCATCATCGGGTTTCTCGGTGCGGATGTTGGTGAAGAGGAGAATCTCGTTGGTGTCGTCGCCGAGGTCCATTTTACTTTTGATGATGAAACCGCGGAGGTCAGTCGCTTCCCAGATGGTAAGCTGTTGGCAGGAATCATCTTCGCCGGTCACATTGATCCGTCGGACTGTGCACAGATGACCGTCAATGGTCTCCGCGCGCAAAAATGTGCTTTCGATGTGTGGCGCGGCCGTTTGTTCGGAAGGCGAGACAATGTAGGTGTGTTTGCCGGGAAAGAGCAGGCAAGCTTTGTTGTCCCTTGCCAGAAGAATGGTAGTAATCTCATCCAAGTGGTTTCGTTTAAGTCTGGTCGTCAGTTTTGCGAGCGCCGGGTCATCCACGAGCTTATGTTCGAGACAGATGTCGCCGTTGCGCATGAACATGACATTGTTAGCGAGCGTGATTTGTTTCTCGCCTTTCTCGCGTTTGACCGTCACGTTTGCAGTGAATACGCGCCCCGGTCCCATTAATGTCGCCACTAATTCGGTTTGTGCCGCCGAAGTGTCAAACAGTTGCCCGCGCACACCGGTGGCTGTGCAATACGCGAGCGCTAGCACTAGAATTAGTAATTTCATTGTGTTCCAAGTTTGGCCAGCAACCCTTGTTTGCGTGCTTTGTCGTACATAAACCGAAAGAAAAGAGCGGCAGCAGTGAGATAAATGAGATTCAGCCCGGCTGCGCAGAGCACACACTTCAGCGATAATCCCTGACCAGCTAACACGGCGCGCATGCCTTCAAATACGTGCGTTGCCGGGATGGCGAGACTAATTGGCCGGATCCAAGCCGGCATGCTATCGAGTGGATAGAACGCCGCACAGAACGGTTGGATGAGAAACGGAATCCCCCAAGCGAGCGCTTCGGACGCTTGCCCCCACCGCATAATCATCCCTGTTGTCACCATGCCGACCGCCCAGCCCATGACAAGTAGATTGATAAACAGCGGGATGAGCGCGAAGCCCATGCTCAATACATTGAAATGATAACACACCGCCGCGAGTGTGCTCAGCCCGGTAACAGTGATGAGAATTTTGACAAAGCCGACGCAGTACGTGGCGACGATGAACTCGCTGATGCGGACCGGCGCAACGAAAATATTGAGTAGATTGCGCGCCCAGATGTCTTCGAGAAAGGAAATCGTCGTCGCCTGTTGCGCCCGGTAAAGAATGTCCCAGAAAATCATTGCGCCCAGCAGAAACTTGATGAAGCCAGGTACCTTGAACGGCCCAGTTTGCAAATACTGGGTCAGCATCCCCCAAACAAGTAATTCCATCACCGGCCAGAAAAACATCTCCAAAATTCGCGGCATGCTCCGCGTGTATAGAAACGTATAGCGCAAGATCAACGCGCTGATGCGATGCCGGTTCACTTCGCGTCCTCCGCCAATAAGTCGCCGCTGCGCGCGACTTGGATGAACACATCTTCCAGCGACTTTTGCTGAAACTGATTAAGCACCTGTTGTGGAGTTCCTTCAGCAATGATTCGGCCTTTGTTAAGGAAGAGCACCCGGTCACAGATCTCTTCCACGTCGCGCATATTGTGCGAAGTATAGACCATCGTAATACCCTGTTCGCGCTGGACGCGCCGCAACAACTTGCGCACCTTGTCGGCAATGTTCGGGTCGAGGCTCGCGGTCGGCTCATCCAGCAGTAGTAATTCTGGATCGTTCAGCAAAGCCTTGCAAAGATTAACGCGCGTGGCTTCCCCTGACGAAAGCGTGCCGGTGATTTGCCGGCGCAGATGGGTGATTTCCAATAATTCCAGCAACGCGTCGGTCTTCTGTCGGTGATTTTTTACCTGATACAACTTTGCAAAAATGAGCAGATTTTCCCAAACCTTGAGATTCGATGGCAAGCCGGTATATGCCGACGAGAAATTGCACCGTTGCAAGATTTCAACCCGGTTCGGTTCAAAGTCCTTCCCAAAAATGCGTACGCGCCCGGCTGTCGGCGTCGTCAGCCCTAACAACACTTGAATCGTCGTCGTCTTGCCGGCACCATTCGCGCCAAGCAATCCGACAATTTCTCCGCGCCGGATTTCAAACGAGACATCCGCGATGGCGACGGTATCTTTAAACTCCTTGCGCAGATGTTCGACTTGGATGATTGGCTCAGCCATCAGATGAACCTAGTCACGATAAAAATAAACACCACGCCGGTCACCGTCAGCGCCATCGTCTTCCACGAACTATGTTTGCTATGCGCCTGCGGCAGAATATCACTTGCCCCGATATACAGCAAAAAGCCGGCAAAGAAACCAAGATACAACGGTAGCCAGTGGGCCGGTAATCGATAAAGCAACGTCGAGAGCGCGCCCAGAATTGGCGCGACAGCATCCACTAGTAAAAACCACCGCGTCCGGCGCAGTGTATTCTTGTGCGCCAGCATCAATGCGACCGTATTCATTCCATCGGTAAAATCATGCGCGATGACCGCCACGGCCACAAAGACCCCGACCGTCGGGCTGACTTGAAATCCTAAACCAATCCCGATTCCGTCCATAAAGCTGTGCCCCGCCAATGCCAGTGCCGACAAAACTCCGACTTGAGGATGAAAATGATCGGCGTAATCCGACTCGTGCGCATGGTGAATCACAATCACCTTCTCCACGACGTGAAACAGCAAGAATCCCACGACCAACGCAATCATTACCGCCGTCGGATCTGAGCCATTGTCTTTCACCTGGCGGAAGATTTCCGGCAAAAGATCAAAGCTCACTACGCCGAGCAGAACACCGGCAGTAAAGCCCATCACCAGATGCAACCGGTTCTTCTCTCGAATGCAAAACAACCCGCCCAGCCCCGTTGAAACAAACGTGGCCAGTGCCAAAAGGATGATTAAAGTCATGGCAGCAGTCTAATACGAACCGCCGCGCTCTGCAATTCTCGAAGCACAGATTCGCTTGCGTTTGGAGGCGCGCCGGGCTAACAAAACTGCATGGCGAACATCCCACAACAATTCACCAACGTTACTGTCCATACCAAGGCCAATGTATATTTCGATGGTAAAGTCGTCAGCCACACTGTTCAGTTTGCCAACTGCAGCAAGAAAACCGTTGGCCTGATTTATCCGGGCGCATTCCATTTCGGCACCAAAGCCGCTGAGCGCATGGAAATTTCCACCGGCACCTGTCGCGTCAAACTCGACGGCCAGACCAATTGGAAAGACTATGCCGCCGGTCAACTCTTCGAAGTTCCTGCCAACTCCGGCTTCGACATCGAAGTTAAAACCGGCGTCTGCGAATACATCTGCTCGTTTCTGCCATGAACCTCAAACACGAATACTCAGACAAACTTTGGACGGAAGCCTGCCGGCTGTTTCCCGGCGGCGTAAATTCACCGGTCCGCGCGTTTCGTGGCGTTGGTGGGACGCCATTTTTCACGGCACGGGCGCAAGGTTGCCGGCTGTGGGACGTGGATGGGAACGAATACATCGATTACGTTGGTTCGTGGGGTCCGATGATTCTCGGCCACGCGCATCCGAAGGTTGTGCGTGCGGTGCAGGAGGCGGCGCGCGCCGGCACAAGCTTCGGTACTCCAAACCCACACGAAATCCGGTTGGCGCGATTGGTCTGCGAAGCGTATCCCTCGATTCAGAAATTACGATTCGTAAATTCCGGCACCGAAGCCACGATGTCGGCAATCCGGCTGGCACGCGGATTTACCAAGCGCGACAAGATCGTGAAGTTTGACGGTTGCTACCACGGCCACGCGGATTCACTGCTAGTGAAGGCCGGTAGCGGCGGCGCGACGTTTGACGTGCCGGACAGTGCTGGCGTGCCGGCGGATTTTGCACGGAACACGCTGACGCTGACGCTCAACGACATTGCCGGCTTGCAGCGTGTGAACTGGAGCGAGATTGCGTGCGCGATCATCGAACCAGTTCCCGGTAATATGGGGCTGATCCCGTTGACGCTGGAGTTTTTGCAAGCGCTCCGGCAAGTCACATCCGCCGGCGGTGCGCTGCTGGTGCTCGACGAGGTGATGTGCGGATTTCGCGTAGCCAAAGGTGGCGCGCAAGAGCTGTACGGGATTACTGGCGACTTGACGACGCTCGGCAAAATTATTGGCGGTGGTTTGCCGGTGGGCGCGTTTGGCGGCCGAGCGGAAATCATGGATTGTCTTGCGCCGACGGGCCCGGTTTATCAGGCCGGTACGTTGTCCGGTAATCCGCTGGCGATGGCGGCCGGGATTGCGACGCTGGAGGAATTGTTTAAGCCCGGCAATTACCAGAAACTCGAACAACTCAGCGCGGCGTTGTGCGATGAGCTGAAAAAGATTGTGCCGGGTCACCATACGCGCGTCGGGTCGAAGTTTTGCACGTTTTTTACAGACGTGCCGGTCGTGGATTACGCAACGGCGAAGACGAGCGATATAAAAAAGTTTGGCCGATATTTCCAGGCGATGATGGAGAACGGCGTGTACTTGGCGCCGTCACAGTTTGAGGTCGGATTCATGTCGCTGGCGCATACCGGCGCTCACATTGAGTCGACATTGCGCGCAGCGCGAGAAGCGGTGAAGGCGCTGTGAAACTAATCGTTGCCGCCACCGGTGCAAGCGGCGCGTTGTACACGCAACGGTTGCTCGATAATCTTGCCGGCAACGAAATCCATTACATCGTCACCGGCCACGCCCGAGAAGTCCAAGAATTGGAATTGCCGGGAGGCTTGAAGCTACCGGCGAGCGTAACCCGGTACGAGGAGAACGGCTCGATGTTCATGCCGTTTGTCAGTGGGTCAGCGAAGTTCGATGCGATGATTATCATTCCGGCTTCGATGGGAACGGTCGGGCGGATTGCGACCGGTGTTTCCGACAGCACGGTTGCGCGGGCGGCTGATGTGTTTCTGAAAGAACGACGGCAATTGATTTTGGTGCCGCGCGAAGCGCCGTACAATTTGATTCATCTCCGCAACCTGATCGCGCTCACGGAAGCCGGCGCTACCATCATCCCGGCGAGTCCGTCGTTCTACTCGCAGCCGCAGACAATTACCGGTTTGGTGGACACGATTGTAGCGCGCGTGCTCGATCATCTCGGCATCGAACATCAATTGACTAAGCGGTGGCAGAGCGCCGATTAGCGGAATCGAGAAACGTCAACTGCCGGTAAAGGGTTTCGACTAGCGGCGATTTGGCGCCGGCTGCTTGGACGGCTCGCAGTGGGTTGCCGTAAATTGCTTCTACTTCCATCGGACGGTGCTCGTCAAAATCAATCTTCATACTCGTCCGGTAGGGTGTCATTTTTTCGGTATGATCCAACAGCTTCGCGACGATTACATCACCAACCGGCACGCCACAGGCGCGGGCATCCGCAACAATCTCCCACATGAGTTGCTCGCAGAGCTGCCGGGTCGCCGCGTGCGCCATTAACTCCGCAGTCGTCGCATTGAGAATGACCGATAGGCCGTTGTATGGAATATTCCAGATCAATTTGTTCCAGCGAGCCACGCGAAAGTCGTCGAGCAATTGCACCGGAATACCGGCGCGCTCAAAATCGCTGGCAATCGTGCGTAGCCGGTCGCTCACACCGCGCACGGCAAACTCGCCCAACGCCACATGACCATAATCTAGATGACGGATGTGACCGGGACCGACTTTGTTGGAACACAAAAAACTCAACCCGCCCACAATGCGATCCGGTCCAACGAGACCGGCAAGCAACTCTTCGCCACCCAATCCATTTTGCATGAGCAGCACGGCACCAGACGCCGGCAAGAGTTTTGGCAAAAGGAGGTTTTGCGTCGCCTTCAGCGCGACAATTACCACGTCGCATGCCGGCATTTCTTTTACATCCCGGTACGCGTGGACTTGTGGCAGAGTGAAGTCACCATCCTTCGAGTCGCAAATTAAACCGTGGTGGACGACATGCTCGTAATCGGAATGCAGGAGGAAGTGCACCGCGCATCCTGCTCGCTGTAGTCGGCAGCCGTAAAATCCGCCGAGCGCGCCTGTTCCGATGATGGCATAAGTGAGTGGCACGCGGAAAATCTAACGCCAAATAACATTTGCCGCAATCAAAAGCGCGGACTTGCGATGTACCCCTGAGATTTGTAGTGTGCCGCATATGAGTGGTGACATCCTCGGGATTGAAGGTGGCGGTACCAAAACGATCGCGGTGCTCAAGACCGGCGTTCGGATTCAGCGGCGGCAATTCGGGCCGTTGAATCTGAAACTTGCTACCGACCGGCAAATTCTTGCAGTGCTCCGGCAATTCAAACCGGTGCGCGCGGCCATTTGTCTGGCTGGTTGTCGGACCCCGTCTGACCGGGCGCGTATGAGGCGACTGGCTCAGAATGTTTGGCCACAGGCACAGGTATTTGCTGGTAATGATCTCGACTCTGGTTTGGCGGCGGTCTTTGGTTTGAAGCAAGCCGGCATCCTCGTCATCAGCGGGACCGGCTCGGTGTCCGTCGGCCGGGCTGCCGACGGACAAACCGTACGCGCCGGTGGTTGGGGGCATTGGCTAGGTGACCACGGTAGCGGCTATTGGCTGGCATTGACCGGGTTGCGCGCTGCTGTTCGCGAACTTGACCGGACCGGCAAGCCGAACGCAGCATTGTGCCGGGTGTTGCGCCGGTTGAAATTGAAATCTCCGGAGCAACTCATCGAGTGGATTGGCGGCGCGAGCAAGGCTGACGTCGCCCGGCATGCGGATATTTTTTTGCGTGGTAACCGGGGTTTGGCGCTGCAGGCGGCATCATTTTTAGCGATGGACTGCACTGCAGTCGCCCGCAAGTTAAAGCTTGAGACGCCGGCCGTTGCATTAGCCGGCGGAATACTGCAAAACCACCGGCCATTGCGCAGCGTGGTTACCCACCAGATTTGCCAAATGATGCCAGGGGCGCAAGTAAAGGTTTGGCGCGGTGAGACCGCGCTGGGTGCGTTGCGACTAGCCGGTGGTTAACTGCGCCCGGTACCACGCCACGGCTTTTTCAATGCCGGCGCGGAAATCCACACTTGGTTTCCAACCGAGCAGTCGAGCTGCTTTATCAATTGCCGCCTGACTATCTTTGATGTCACCGGCGCGCCCTGGCTCAAATTTCGGCTTAACTTGCTTGCCGCAAATCGCGTTGATTGCCGCCACTAGGTCCAGCAAGCTGATTCGTCCGCCGCAGGCAATATTGAACGATTCACCGCACGCGGCTTTGCCGGCGGCGCAGGCGGCGAGGTTGGCTTCGATGACGTTTTGGACATGTGAGAAGTCGCGTGTTTGCTGGCCGTCGCCGAAAATTGTCGGCGACTCGTTTTGCAAAACTGCGGTGATGAAGCGCGGAATGACGGCCGCATATTGCGACGCCGGATTTTGGCGCGGACCAAAGACGTTGAAATACCGGAGCGAAACAGTTTCGAGTCCGTACAACTGGTAAAACACCCGACAATAGTATTCACCGGTAATTTTGTGGATTGCGTACGGCGACAATGGTGATGGCGTCATTTCCTCGTGTTTCGGCAACGTTGGCGATTCGCCGTAAATGCTCGATGACGAGCTTAAGACTAGGCGCTTCACGCCGGCATCGCGCGCGGCGATTAGGACGTTGAGGGTGCCGGTGATGTTGGCGGCGTTGGTTTCAGCCGGGGCTTGCACGGAGCGTGGCACGCTGGGAATTGCGCCCATGTGGATGACATACATGACGCCGTTGGTGGCGCGCTGGATGGCCGGTAAATCGCACAAACTACCGGTTACAACCTCCGCTTTGCCGGTAAGACCAACGATGTTCTCGCGGCGGCCCGACGAAAAATCGTCAAAGATGCGCACGGTTTTGCCGTGGGCCACCAAGTGTTCCGCCAAATTTGAGCCAATGAAACCGGCGCCACCGGTAATCAGATAATCAATCATGGTTATTCCTTTTGTTTTCGACTGGTAACTCCAACAACTGCCACGCGGTGTCATCCGCCGCAATTCCGCCAAAATGCGCCTGTGCTGCCGCAAATAAATGATCGATTTCCTTGCCTCCTAACACTCGCATAGGCATTCGTACGATGAACCGATTGCCAACGCTGGTTACAGTAACGTCGGCATCACGCACCGTCAAGCCGTTGACTAAGACATGAAATTCTCCGAACGGCGGGATATTGATCGCCACTTTCGGCATCTTTTCAAACGGCACGCAGCGTTGGTAAGGGAAAAGTATCAGATGTATGCCGCTATGTTTGCCGAAGCTGTTCCGCACACCAACGATGACAATTAAGTCTCCATTTTGTCTGGCAAACTCAATCGTATCCAATGGAATTGTTTTGGTTTCCTGTGGAGTAACTGGCGGATCAGTCTGTTGGTGGAGTTCGTCCGGTACAGTTGTCAATAGCTTGGCGCGAACTGCTTGCCGCCAATCCGGCTCCGGTCCAGCAGGCAAAAACGGCACGCGGTCCGGTGCAATTGTAGCGAAGAGTTCGTTTGCTCGTGCGAATGCCACAAGGAAAAACTCCCTAGTGGTGGTCTGCGTCGTGTTTGCCAAGATGGCTTGGTATTTTGTCTCTGTCTGTGCCGGTGAAAGCGGCAGAGTCATCCAGTTACCGTTGTCCAGCAGTAGTGTCGGTGGCGTTAAGCTAAGCTCGGAATGATAGTGCACCGGTCGTGGCCAGTCGCCAAAGTGGATGACATAGAAATACAGTTTTGGCTGTAATCCTTCCTCTGCCAACTGGAGCAGGGCTAGGCGTACAAAATTTGCCGTGGCACGATGATCCGAATTTGCGTCGGATGGATGGGTGACGAAGATGTGCGTTGGTTTGAATTCACGCAACACCGCGCAGAAATCTTTAGTCACACTTTGCGGCCGGTAGGAGTGCTGGTAGCCGTACTCGTCCGGGTACGGGACGGCGTTGGTGCGAGTGGCATCACTCATGAAAACAGTGTTTGTTGACCAGTAGTCGCGCCACATCCTTAACTCACCCCAGTCCGGATAGCCGAGAAAAATCAGATTGCTTGGCGATAAGCCGAGCAGCGTTGTGGCCGCAGTTGCTTCGACCCTGCGGCGCTCACCGAACTTGATATAAGCCTTGGGGCCAAGATGTAGGCGACCACTGTAAAGCTTGAAGGCGATTTGGTTATGGTCGCCGTTGGTTAGATAAATCACACGCACATCCGCGCCGACGGCGATGGCTTGTTGAATCAGGCCGCCGCAGCCAAGTGCTTCGTCATCAGGATGCGGTGCAATAATTACAATGCGTTCACCTTTTGAGGGCGGCGGTAATAACAGCGGTTCAGCGCGACTGGCAATCACGCTGGCAAGGCACGCGATGAGCAACGTCGATTTAACGACGGCCGATGCTGGCATAGGTAAAACCGAGTTCGGTCATGCGTTTCGGATCAAAAACATTGCGACCATCAAAGACTGTCGGATGCCCCATCACATCCTTGAGTTTTGCCAAGTCGAGCGACCGAAATTCTTCCCATTCAGTACATAAAATCACTGCATCCGCACCCTCTGCCGCGGCATAAGCGTCCCGGCAATACTCAATGTCTGGTAGAAACTCTTTCGCTTTCTCCATCGCTTGCGGGTCGTAGGCTTTGATCTTGGCGCCTTCTTTGAGTAAGGGTCGAAGAATGTCCAAGGACGGCGCCAGTCGCATATCATCGGTGTCAGGCTTGAAGGCGAGGCCGAGGACGCCGATGGTCTTATCTTTCACAATCCATAGCGTTTCGTGGATCTTTTTTAAGAACCGTTCCGCCTGTTCGGTATTTATGCGCTGGACTTCCTTAAGTAACCGGAAATCGTAACCCAGTTCTTGCGTAATGTGGACAAACGCGCTGATGTC
>JBAXAT010000011.1:0-13049 GCA_037142335.1 Verrucomicrobiota bacterium
CGCGCAGGAGACTGGTGTGGAATACTGCATGGCATTTGTCCGTAACCATTACATTGGTCGCACATTCATTCAGCCAAGCCAACTAATCCGTGATTTTGGGGTACGCGTCAAACTCAACCTCATTGAGAATATGGTTCGTGGCAAGCGGGTTGTTGTCATCGACGATTCAATCGTGCGTGGGACGACGGCGCGGGCGCGGGTGACCACGCTGCGTGAGGCTGGCGCAAAGGAAGTCCACATGCGCGTCAGTTGTCCGCCGCACCAATGGCCGTGCGCCTACGGTATTGATTTTCCGACGCGGAAAGAACTAATGGCGGCCAACAATTCACTCGAAGCGATCCGTCAATTCCTTGGCGCCGACTCACTCGGCTATCTTTCATTGGACGGTATGATTCAGGCAACGGGTTTACCGGCAAATGGATTTTGCACCGCCTGTTACACTGGCAAATATCCATCACCGGTTGACTCCGAACATGACAAATTGGAAATGGAACAGCGGCGGAATCGCTACCGGCGGAGCGTGGCCGAGTTGGTCGCTGAAGATAAGCAGAAGAAACTGCTGTAATCAGCGCTGTAACGCGGTCTGAAGGTGCGAAACCGTTTGGCGCAGGCGGTCATCTGCGGCCATCTTAGTTTCGATCAGACGGCAAGCGTGCATTACGGTACCGTGGTCGCGGCCGCCAAAACTCTCGCCAATGTTCACAAGTGACCGGTCAGTCAGCGTCCGGCTCAGGTACATGGCGACTTGCCGTGGAAAGGCGACGTTTTGCGGACGACGACGGCTCGTCATATCAGCCAAGCGGATATCAAAATGCTCTGCCACTTTGCGCTGGATGAGGTCAACGGTAATTGTGTGTTTAGCTTCCTCGTGGAGCGCGTCGTGCAACAACTCTTCAAGTAGGTCAATCGTGATTTCCTTGCCGGTCAATGAAGCGTAAGACGCGACGCGAATCAGCGCGCCTTCCAGTCGGCGAACATTGGTGCGAATTCGTTCGGCAAGATACTCAATGGCCTGCTCTGGCACCTTAACATCAAGCAGGGCGGCTTTCTTTTTCAAAATCGCGATGCGAGTTTCGAGTACCGGCATCTGTAGCTCCGTTACCAGTCCCCATTCGAATCGCGAGACTAACCGGCTTTCCAGATTGGCGATTTCAGCCGCCGGCCGGTCACTGGAAAGAACAATTTGTTTGTGCGTATCAGAAAGACTGTTGAACGTATGGAAAAACTCGTCCTGCGTTTGCTCCTTGCCGCCAAGGAACTGGATGTCATCAATCAATAGCACGTCTACTTGACGGTATTGCTTGCGGAACTTAGTCATCGTGTGGGTCTGGACAGCCTGAATGAATTCATTAGTGAACTGTTCGCAGGTAACGTAGCAAACCTTGAGTGACTTGTTAGCACTGGCAACGCAATGACCGATGGCCTGCATCAGGTGGGTTTTGCCAAGGCCGACACCACCGTACAGAAAAAATGGATTGTAAGCCTTTGCTGGTGCTTGCGCCACAGCGAATGCGGCGGCGTGAGCAAAGCTGTTGTTTGAGCCAACAACGAACGTATCGAACGTGTAGCGAGGGTTGAGTTTGATATTGAGAACTGGACGGGTAGGAATTCCCTTGCAGACTGCTACTGGCGGTAGCACTGGAGCAATAGCAGTGGCGTCCACGATAAATTTAACCTGAAGCGGTTCTTTTGAAACTTGGTTTACTGCTTCCCGGACCAGTGGTAGAAAATTGTCCTGTAACCAAATCTGGCTGAATTCATTGGCGACGCCAAGTGATAATACGTTATCTTGAATTTCAATGGCGCAGATCGGTGCAAACCACCTCGTAAAAAGATCAGTGTTCAGCATCCCTTGCAACACTTTGCAGGCGTCTTTCCACAAGTGAGTATGACTACGTATCTTGCCGCTTTCCGCTGAGTTATTCACAAACTATTAACAATCCTCATTGGTGTTTAATTTTGTGCTTTGGCAGGCGGCAGTACGATTTCGCGTGCAACTGGCTGTTCCCACAAAACCAACCTAATCATTGACAGAGTAAATCCAGCGACTATCCATACCGGCTTACAGTTGTCCAAACAGCCCGACTCAACACGAAAATCATTAAAAAACAGTGAATGTCAAAAAAGCTTTGCCTGGTACTCGCATTTAACTCAGTCAATTATCTGACCGATATTCCAAGCTATTAACAAGTTATTCACAGTCCTTCATCTACCATCGCCTCGCCTAAAGCGTGGCGCAGCATAGCGAGTGTGTTTTTTTTCGGCAAGAAATTTTTTCACCGCAGATTAATTTTCTTTACCGGCTTGCGTGAGATGCAGAAAAAAGTTATGGCGCGGTTGTGACGCGCCATAACTTAATTCACTTTGACTACTCAATTAGCAGTCGTAGTACATGTGGAATTCCCATGGATGTGGGCGAAGACGGACTTGGTCTTGCTCTTTGCGCTTGATGTCAATCCATGTTTCGATGACGTCTTGCGTGAATACATCGCCTCGGAGTAGGAATTCGTGGTCTTTTTCCAATGCGTCGCAGGCATCGGCGAGGCTACCAGGCATTTGTGGCACCTTTTTTAATTCTGCCGGTGATAGCTCGTAAAGATTCTTGTCCATCGGTTCGCCGGGGTCAATCCGGTTCTGCACACCATCCAATCCAGCCATGAGCATTGCGGCGCAGGCGAGGTAGATGTTTGCCGATGGATCGGGCGGACGATACTCGAGGCGCTTGGCTTTTGGGCTCGGGCTGTATGTCGGGATGCGGATGGCGGCCGACCGGTTGCGGCTGGAGTATGCCAGATTAACCGGCGCTTCGAAGCCGGGAGTGAGGCGCTTGTAGCTGTTAACGGTCGGATTGCAGATTGCCGCTAGCGCTTTGGCGTGTTTGAGGATGCCGCCGATGTAGTAAAGGGCGAGTTCACTAAGGCCGCCATACTTGTTGCCGGCAAACAATGGTTTGCCCTTCTTCCACAGGCTTTGGTGGCAGTGCATACCGGAACCATTGTCACCGAAGAGCGGCTTGGGCATAAATGTAACGGTCTTATTGTGTCGTTTTGCCACATTTTTGACGATGTACTTATACAACATCATCGCGTCGCCCATCTGGGTAAGCGGTAGGAACCGTAAGTCAATCTCCGCCTGTCCGGCGGTGGCGACTTCGTGATGTTCACGCTCAACGCAAAGGCCGCAATCCTTCATGACATTAATCATTTCGTTGCGAATATCCACTTGCGTGTCTTGTGGCGCGACTGGGAAGTAGCCTTCCTTGTGGCGGATCTTATTACCGAGGTTCGGGAACTCTTCACGGCCACTGTTCCAGATGCCTTCGTTGGAATCAATGTAGTAGAAACTACTGTTTGATGTTTGGCCGAAGCGAATGTCGTCAAAAATAAAGAATTCAGCTTCAGGACCAAAGTACGCCGTGTCGGCAACACCGGTGCTCTTTAGGTATGACTCAGCCTTACGGGCAACGTTGCGTGGGTCACGACTGTACGGCTCACGTGTGATCGTCTCAATTGCATCCGACACAATGCTTAGCGTCGGTGATTGTGGAAATGGATCAATAATTGCAGTATCAGGATCAAGCATTAACAACATGTCGCTGGCTTCAATGGATTTCCAACCGCGAATCGAAGAGCCGTCAAACCCTAGACACGCAGTGAAAACTTCCTCTGTCAGTTCAGCAACCGGGACACAGAAATGCTGCCACGTGCCTAGAAAATCGCAAAACTTAATATCCACTAACTGCACATTCTTATTCTTACATAGAGCTAAAACTTCTTTTGGTGTCATGTCTCTCCTCAGTGCCCAGCGCGACGGCGCAGGCGTGGTTTAGGTTACTGCAATACTCGCTTGATTAGCCCGGCAACTTACACAGCTTGTTCGCCGCGTTCGTCGGTCCGGATCCGGACCGCTTGTTCGACCGGTAGAATAAAAATCTTACCATCGCCAATTTTCCCGGTTTTTGCGGCTTTCATGATGGCGGTGACCGCTGCCTCGACGGTGCCATCGGATAACACGATTTCCAATTTGAGTTTCGGCAGGAAATCCACAGTATATTCGCTGCCACGGTAAATTTCCGTGTGCCCCTTCTGTCGTCCGAAACCTTTGACTTCGCTGACCGTCATCCCCTCAACGCCGACGCCGCTAAGCGCCTCTTTAACGTCTTCGAGTTTGAATGGCTTAATAATCGCTTCAATCTTCTTCATAATTTTTCTCCAAGCAACAGCATCATAAAATGCCACTTTCGCTCTTACAACTTAAAACAGTGCTTGGACTAGCTAATATTTTAGCAAGTGAAATGCCAAGCCACCATCTACCGTCACGACAATGTCTCCAATTAGCGACTACGCAAACAAATACAAACTTACGGCGTTTTTCGCTGACCTGACTTGCGTGCAGAATTTTGTCCACTTAGGTTAAAATTGGTCATACTTACTCAGTCTTCTTGACCGCGAGTGCTTCGGTGGCAACTTTTGTCGCGATCTGCGCCGGCACTTGTTCGTAATGGCTGTACTCCATCTCGAACGATGCGCGACCGCCGGTCATCGAGCGCAACTCGGTTGCATACTTGAATAACTCCGCCTGCGGTACCTGCGCTTTGATACATTGCAAACCATCCACCATCTCGACTGTCACGATCTGTCCGCGCCGGTGGTTTAAGTCGCCGGTAACGTCGCCCATGTACTGGTCCGGTACATACACATTCACATTCATAATTGGCTCCAGCAAGACCGGCCGTGCCTTCGTCATTGCGTCCTTGAACGCGTGCAGACCGGAAATCTTGAAGCTGAGTTCGTTCGAATCCACGTCGTGATACGAACCGTCGTACACTTCTGCCTGCACGTCCACAACTTGAAATCCGGCCACCGTGCCGGCCTGTAGCGCTTCGATGCAGCCTTTTTCCACTGCCGGGATGAAATTGCGAGGGATCGCCCCGCCGACAACGGCATCCACGTACTCGAAGCCCGTGCCGCGTTCGCGCGGTGCGATGCGCAGGTAGGCTTCGCCGTACTGGCCGCGCCCGCCAGATTGTTTCTTATGTTTGTAATGGCCTTCGGCGCGGGCGGTGATGGTTTCCTTGTAATCGACTTTCGGCGTCGAGAGATCCACGCTGACGCCGAGTTTTTTCTTTAAGTTATCGAGCACCACCGCAAGGTGCTGGTCGCCTAGGCCGGAGATGACCAATTCCTTGGTGTTGGGATTGCGTTCCATTGCGATAGTCGGGTCTTCTTCGAGCAATCGATGCAACGCTATGCTGAGTTTTTCCTCGTCCTTCGCCGTGTGCGGGTGGACGGCGTAGCTCATGACCGGTTTCGGAAACTTGATGGGCGGGAATTGCACTTGCCGGCTTGGATCGCACAGCGTGTTGTTGATGTGCGTGTCCTTGAGCTTGGCCAGCGCGACGATTTCGCCGGGGCCAGCTTCAGTAACGACCTTATGTGTTTTGCCGTTAATCCGCAGCAGTTGCGGGATGCGCTCCTTGCCGTTGCGCGTGACGTTCACAATGTCGAGATCGGCCTTCAACGTGCCGGCAATCACGCGGACGTATGCCAAGTGCCCGGCAAACGCGTCCACCGTCGCCTTAAACACGAAGCCGGCAAACGGCGCATTCGTTTTCGGCTCGACCGGATCACCTTCCACTGTTGCCACTACTCCGACGTCAGCGGGCGAGGGGAGTAACGCCACCACGCCTTCGAGTAGCTGCCGGGCGCCGAGTTCTTTTTCCGCGCTGCCGCAATAAATCGGCACCGTCGTCCCGCGCGAAACGCCAGCATGGGTGCCTTTGGTGATTTCTTCAAGTGTGAGCGATTGACCGGCGAGAAACTCTTCGAGCAATTTATCATCCTGCTCGGCGGCGGCTTCTTCGAGCGCTTCGTGTGCCTTGTTAAATTGCTCGCGCAAGTCGGCCGGTACGTCCGCTTCCGTCGTAGTGCGCAGGTTTAGGACCTTAGTAAAGCCAGCCTCCTTGCCAAGCGGCATTTCAAATGGAATGCAATTTTTGCCGAAGACTTGCCGGATCTGCTCAACGACCCGGAAGAAATCGCTGTTTTCTTTGTCGAGCTTGCTGACAAAAACCAGCCGGGGCTTTTGCATTGAGTCGAGCAACTTCCAAATCCGACGCGTACCGACTTCCACGCCGGTCACGCCGTCCACCACGACAATCGCCGCGTCGGCGGCGCGGATAGCCGCCATCGTGTCACCGTAGAAATCGGCAAAGCCCGGCGTGTCGAGTAAACAGATTTGGTGGTCTTGCCACTGGCAGTGGAATGGTTTAGCGTGAATGGTGCTTTTGCGGGCGAATTCATCCGGCAAACAATCCACATTGCTGGTGCCGTCACCGGGGCGACCGTGTTTGTCCACGGCCTTGGCGATAAACAGAATCGCATCAAGCAACGAAGTTTTGCCGCTGGCCGCATGTCCAACCACGGTCAGCGTCCGAATCTTCGAGATATCAACAGCCATAAGGTGTTCTCCCTAATGATTTCGCAACGGGGGTAATCGCCAGTAGTTTCGCAAAAAACAAAAATGAAGCAACCAAAAACGTTAAGTGTTGGAATTGGCGGAGGGGGAGGGATTCGAACCCCCGGGACGCTTACGCGACCAGCGGTTTTCAAGACCGCCGCATTCAACCACTCTGCCACCCCTCCGGAACCGATGGCGGTTCTTTATACCTGCTCAGTGGCCATTGGTCAAACCCGGCGGGGTGGTCACTGCAATCTTATGACCGGATCATCACCAGTAACATTTTGAAACTGGTTACAGCTTTGACGGCATGCGGTTTGTTCGCCGGGAGAATAATCATTTGACCGGCTTCAACACAGTGTGTTTTACCGGCAATCTGCATTTCGGCTTCACCGTCAAGTACACAGATTAAGGCGTCAAATGGCGCGGTGTGTTCGCTCAATGCTTGACCGGCATCAAACGCAAACGCCGTCACGGTGCCGGTTGACTTGCGCAACACTTCCCGGCTGACAATGGCGCCAGCCTGATACTTGGTCAATTCAGCGAGCGTGATGGCTTTACCGATGAGGTTGCCGACTTTTTTGGTTTTGGCGGTGCATTTGCTCATACCAGCAATTTACTCCAACCAGTCGCCGTAAACAACCGTGACATCGGGAACCAGTTCTGTTACCAAGCCGGTATGGAAGTTCCTAGCCGCACTCGTTGGCTGAACCGGACCGTACTCGGCATCGGGCTGGCGTCGTTGTTGAGCGATTGGTCGCACGAAATTGCTACGGCCATCATGCCGGCGTTTCTGGCGACACTCGGCGCGGCGGCAGTCTGGCTCGGGCTGATTGAAGGGATTTCCGACGGATTATCCAGCTTCGCCAAAATGGGCTCCGGCTACTTAACCGACCAGTTACGCCGGCGCAAACCGATTGCGGTGATTGGTTATCTGGTGACGGCGACCGGTACGGCATGCATCGGACTGGCGACGCAGTCGTGGCATATTTTGTTGTGCCGGGCCGGTGCTTGGCTCGGACGGGGCGTGCGGACGCCAGTGCGAAAAGCGTTGCTGGCCGGCGCGGTCACACCGGAGACGTATGGCAGGGCGTTCGGGTTCGAGCGGATGATGGACACATGCGGCGCGATTATCGGGCCGGTTACGGCAATGCTATTGCTGGCGGCGTTCAAGAATAATTTCAGCCGGGTTTTGCTGGTGACGCTTGTGCCAGGCTTGCTGGCGGCGTTAGCTATTGCATTTTTTGTGAAGGAACAGGAGCGCGTCCATGTGAAATGGATTTCGTTCCGGGCGCGGCTGGCGGCATTGCCGGTATCGTTCCGGCATTTTTTGGTGGCGGTCGGTTTGTTCGGCGCCGGGGACTTTGCGCATACGATGTTGATTTTGCTGGCGACGCAGAAACTCACGCCGCAACTCGGGCAGGCGAAAGCGGCCGGCGTGGCGGTGACGTTGTACGTGTTGCACAATGTGTTGTATGCCGGCTTTGCGTTCGTGGCTGGCTGGCTGGCGGATCATTTCAACAAACGCGTGGTGCTGGCCGGTGGGTACGCACTCGGCGCCGCAACCGCGGCGGTGCTGGTGTTCGCGCCGATGAACTTACCGGTGCTCGTGTTAGTGTTTGTGATGGCCGGGATTTTCGTGGCGACTGAGGAAGCGGTGGAAGACGCGCTCGCGGCGGAGTTGGTGGACAAGGAACATCACGGCATGGGTTTTGGTATGTTGGCGACGGTCAACGGCGTTGGCGATTTTCTGTCGAGCATCGTGGTCGGCGTGTTGTGGACGGTCGCCGGACCGCCGGTGGCGTTTGCATATAGTTTGGTGCTGTTCATCGCCGGCGCATGGTTGGTGTGGAAGTGGAGGTAAAATTATGAGCGATAAAATTCGAGTGATTATTTATGGGCTGGGTGTGATTGGACGCTCGGCGGCAAAGTTGGTGACGGAACGCACCGGGATGGAATTGGTCGGCGCGGTGGATTGCAGTCCGACGTTTGTCGGGCGCGATGCCGGCGACGTGCTGGAACTTGGCCGGCAACTCGGATTCAATGTCACCGACACGCTCGCGGACACGTTGGCCGAGGCGGACGCGGATGCGGTGATTCATTGCACCGGGTCGTCGTTCGCCGGCGTGCTGCCGCAGTTGCAGGAAATTGTGGAGGCGAATTTGTGCTGTGTGACCTCGTGCGAGGAGGCGTTGTTCCCGCGCTATCGGTATCCGGACTTGGCGGAGGAATTGAACACGTTGTGCGTGGCGCACGGCGTCGGCGTGCTGGGTACCGGCGTGAATCCCGGGTTCGTGATGGACACGTTGGCGACGGTCAGCACGGCGGTCTGCCAGCGAGTGGAGAGCGTGAAGATATTGCGGGTGGTGGATGCCGGCACGCGCCGGGAAGCGTTGCAGCGCAAAGTCGGCGCCGGGATGGTGAAGGAAGATTTTGAAAAGCTCGTAGCGGCTGGCCAGATGGGCCACGCGGGGTTGCTGGAATCGCTGGCGTTTGTTGTCGCGGCGCTTGGCTGGCCCGGCGCTAAGCTCGACGAAAAAGTTGAGCCGGTTTTGACGACGCGCTCGATTCGTACGAAATATGTGTCGCTGTTGCCGGGGCAGGTGGCCGGGGTCCGGCAAGTCGCGCGCGCGGAGTTGGCCGGCAAAGAAGTGGCGCGATTGGAATTGCAGATGTACGTCGGCGCGGACCAGCCGCGCGATGAGATTGAGATTGCCGGTGTGCCGTCGATGAAAGTTACAGTGACCGGCGGAACGCCCGGCGATTTAGCAACGCCAGCGATTTTGGTGAACATGGTGCCGGCATTGCTGACGGCGGGACCGGGGTTGCACACGATGGCGACGTTGCCGTTGCCGCGGATTGCGCATTGAAATGAAAAACATTGTTTATTTTGATTTGGAAACGCAGAAGAGCGCGGCAGATGTCGGCGGCTGGAACCACAAGCCGGACATGCTGATGTCTATCGGCGTGACGTTCAGTACCGGCGATGGGCAATACCGGATTTACGCCGAGGCGAAGGTGCAGGAGTTGATCACCCAACTGCGCCGGGCGGATTTGGTGGTGGGCTTTAACCTGATCAATTTCGATTATGATGTGCTGTCGCATTACACCTTGTTTGATTTTCACGAGGTGCCGACGCTCGATTTGATGAAAGATTTGGAAACAACGCTCGGCCACCGGCTGTCGCTAGAATCATTGGCGGTGCCGACGCTCGGCGCGCCGAAGGTCGCCGACGGCTTGCAGGCGTTGAAGTGGTGGAAGGAAGGTAAGATTATGGAGATCGCCGAATACTGCTGCTTCGACGTGAAAATCACGAAGGAACTCCACGAATACGGTCAGGCGCACGGCGAGGTGTTGTACACCGACCGGCTGTGTCAGAAGCGCGCCGTCAAAGTGAAGTGGTAATGGCTTGGCCGGCGTGGTAGTCTGCTCGTTGTGAAAACTGGCATACGTAAGCTAATCCAATACCGAGTCGTTCTGCTTGCAACAGCGCTAGTGTGGGCGGCTGGTTGTGATCGGCTCACGACCGGTACCGGTGGCGATTTGGAACGCAATACCGATTACCGGCGCGCCCGCAACGCCGAAGCGGCTGGGGACTTTCACGTGGCGGAGGTCTTTTACAACAAAACATTGCGCGCCATCCCCAACGCCGGTCAAGCGCATCTGGAGTTCGGCGTGTTGTGCGACGAAAAACTCGGCGACCCGATCACGGCAATTTACCATTACCGGCAGTTTCTGGAACTGGAGCCAAACTCAGAGCGGCGGCAAGTCGTGGAAGGTTATATTGAGCGCGCCAAGCTATCGCTAGCGGCCAAGTTGCCGGTGGCGACCGGTACTGATCCCGGTGAGTTGCTGCGGCTCCAATCGGAAAATTCGGCGTTGCGGCAAGAAAATGCCAACTTGCGCGCCCATGCTGTGGAACCAGAACGCGTCACCAATGTCGTCGCCAGTGTTGGTAACCCGCCGCCGGTAGTTATGACCAATCTGCCATCGAACGCAGTGCGCACGCACACTGTCCAGAAGAGCGACACGTTGTTTTCGATTGCGGTTAAGTATTATGGAGCGCGGTCGGCTTGGGAAAAAATCTACACCGCTAACCGCGCTAATCTGCCAAGCAAAGATCAACTAAAAATCGGCCAGCAATTGGTGATTCCGTAGAGGTATGATGGAATCACGGTTGACGCAATCCATCAGCAAGTATAATTGTTAGTGAACACTAATTCAGAGGTAAACATGCACCAGACTGAACGCAGATTTCTCGGTTTTACACTCATTGAATTGCTGGTAGTCATCGCCATCATTGCGATGCTTGCCGGGTTGTTGTTACCGGCGATTGCTACTGCCAAAGAAAAAGGCCGGCGCATCGCGTGCGCGAGCAACCTTCGCCAGATTGGAATGGGGATGCTGGCTTTTGCTGGAGATACCGGAAACCTGCCACAAGCCTACACCAATTCTGTCGGTACATGGGATTCCGCATTGACCAACGGCTACATTACAACAACGGCGGTCTTTCTATGTCCCGATGATCGTCTCAAGCGTGACACAACCGTTCAAACTAGACCGAAACGTAGTTATGCCATTGCAGCTGGAGGTGGTAGCACGCCGCCAGCACTGACGGATTTATGTATTCAAGGTTCGCGTATCAGTTGCCCATGGCTGGCCAATTCCAGCACTATCGCGCTTGTCACTGAGCGCCGCGATCAAACAGCTGTTATTGGTGAATATGCCAGCACCATGCATTATTTTAATGATTCCAATACCGTGACAACGACACATGTAACAGCGCCGAATTGGAACTGTAATTACTTGTTTATGGATTTTCATGCAGCGTGGGTCAGCACCTACAATTCCGGTATGTTTCCCGGGAATGGGTGCGCGACGGCGCCGTGTTGTCCGTAGATTTGCGTTGTCACACCAATTGATAATTCTGCTCGAAGACGACGATGTGCTTGTGGTGGACAAACCGGGTGGGTTGGTTTGTCATTCCGCTTCTCGGCCGGAACAGACCTCACTCGTTGTGTTGCTCCGGGAACACGGCATTGAAACGCCGCGCCTCATCAACCGCCTCGACCGTGAAACCAGCGGCATCGTCATTGTTGCCAAAAACGAACGCGCCGGTAAGAATCTCGGCAAGCAGGTACTCCGCCGCGAAATTCAGAAAGAATACCAAGCCATCTGCTGGGGCGAACTCCCGCAAGCTACCGGGACGATTAATCAGCCGATTGCCGTTACCGGCGGCGGACCGGTTTATACCAAGCGCGTTATCGATCCCGCCGGTAAACCGAGCGTGACAGAGTTTTTTGTCGAGCAAAAGCTTGCCGGCTTCACGGTTGTGGGTTTGCGACCACAGACCGGCCGGGCGCATCAACTCCGAGTGCATTTAGCATGGCTTAGTTATCCAATTGTCGGCGACAAAATTTACGGGCCAGACGAGCAGCTATATCTGGAATTCATTGAACACGGCGTGACCGATGTGATGCTTGCTAAGTTGTTGCTGCCACGGCATGCTTTGCACGCCGGGGCGGTGACGTTCCGGCATCCGGATACGCAGTTGCCGGTGACTTGCCGGGCGGAGTTACCGGCGGACATGGCACAATTCATTGAGAAAAAATCGCGATGCTGAAAAATCGGAACTTTTGCCGGCTCTGGTTGTCGCAAATCGTGCTGACCATCGGCGGCGGTTTTTTGCAGATGGGCTTGATCGAGCTGTTCCGCGTGCGCGGCTACGATGTGCGCGTGGAAACGGCAAAGTTTTCGTTTGCGGTGGCGGTGCCGGGCTTGCTGCTCGGGCCGGTAGCGATGGCGTACCTCGACCGGTGGCAACGCCGGAGCGTGTTGCTAATCAGTGACGTGTTACGCGCCGCAGTGGTGGTGGCGATTTTGGCGTGGCTGTTGCCGGTGCTTGCCGGCACGATTGAGCAGCGCGATTTGTTTCGGGTTTATTTACTGGTCGGCGTGATCGGCGTGATTGCGACGTTTTACATGCCGGCGCGTGTGGCGCTGTTGCCGAATCTCGTGGATGCCGACACGCTAATGTCGGCGAATAAAATTTTTACGACGAGCCTAGCGATTGCGACGGTTGGCGGCATGGCGCTCGGCGGGTTTGTGGCGGAACGGTTTGGCGTGGCGGTGGCGATCGTGATGAGTGGATTGAGTTTTGGATTGAGTTTTGGGTTGTTGTGGATGATTCGGATGCCGCCGCACGCGACGACCGGTAACTCCAAACCGGTATTCGGCGAATTCGTGACCGGTTGCAGCTACCTTTGGAAACATCCGACGGCCTTGCCATTGGTGTTGTTGAATGCTTTTTTTGCGTTTCTGCTCGGTGTGCTGATGATTGTGTTCCTCGGTTACGCGATGGAAACGCTCGGTTTGCGGACGGCCGGCATCGGTTATCTGGCAGCTGCGGCCGGGATTGGTGCCGGGATCGGTCTTGCCGTACTCGGGCGCGGCAAGGCGTGGGCGCATTCTGGTTGGGTGGCGTTTTTTCAATTATTGCTAGTTGCCGGCGCATTGGTCGGTCTAGGTTTGACGGCTAATATCTGGGTGGCGGCACTCTTAGTTGTTGTGCTCGGTGCGGTGTCGGCAAC
>JBAXAT010000012.1:0-12302 GCA_037142335.1 Verrucomicrobiota bacterium
TCACCTGGGTGAATCAGGCGCGGGATTACATGATTCGTCCGCCCCACTACGATCTGCAACCGGGAGAACTCTTCACAACCCGGATTCGCCACGCGATTGCTTCGATCCAGGACGTCCGCAATCTGGAGGTCTTATGGTCGGGATTCAAGAAAGATTGCCAACCAGTTTGAAGCCGCGAAAATATTTATCGTGGCCCAGCGGTTGGGCTCTGCTTGTCGCTCTGACTGTCAGCAGTCCGGCCCACGCCGCTATCAAGCTCCACGACTTAATCTCCGATGGCGCCGTCTTGCAGCAAGGGACCACGGTGCCGATCTGGGGCACCGCCAATGACGGCGAGTCGGTCACGGTTAAATTTCAGAATCAGTCCGTGGCCACAACGGCCCAGGCTGGCCGCTGGCTGATCAAGCTCCAGCCACTGCAGCCGGGCGGCCCGTTCACGCTGACTGTCACTGGCACGAATACAGTCGAAGTCAAAGAGCTGCTCGTTGGCGAGGTCTGGGTCGGCTCTGGTCAGTCCAACATGGAATTGCCGAGCCGCTTTTTTAGCAAGGGCGATGCCGTGCTGGCGGCCTGGGTGGCGGCCGCGCCGTATCCGCAACTGCGGCTGTTCCAAGCCAAAACCAAGTGGCAGCCGGCAACGCCGGAGAACCTCAACGGATTCTCGGCACTCCTGTTTGCCTTCGGGCTGCGGTTACAAAAAGTACTCGGCGTGCCGGTCGGCTTAATCGTCGGCGCTGTTGGCGGAACCCCCTCCGGTCCATGGCTCAGCGCCGCCGCCTTGCATGGGGATGCCGCCTGCCAGGAATTGATCCAGCAATACGCAGCGACGAAGTACGGCCCGGCGCTGCAGCAGTACGACCGGGAACTTGCCGATTGGAAACTGGCGGCGGCAACAGCCCAGCAGCAAAACAAATCCCCCGCGCGCCAGCCCCCGCCCTTGCCCAAACCCGGCACGACCCGCGACGATCCGGTGGGTTCCTTTTACGAGGCGTTCATCTATTCCTTGATGCCGTACGCCATCCGCGGTGTGCTCTGGGACCAAGGTGAAGCCGGCACGGGCTTGGCCGGCGTCGACCAATTCACCCTGATGGGCGCGTTGATTCGCGGCTGGCGCAAGGATTGGGCGCAAAGCGAATTCCCCTTCATTTATATTCAAAAACCCAGCGGCGGCGGCTGCGCGTGGGATTACGCCGATCCAGTCACAAAAAACGCCGACCCGTTCGTTCCGCAGCCGCCCGGCGTGCCGGCCTTTGGCATTCCCGAACTGGAGACACACTTGCGAATCCGGCAGTATCCGAACGTCGGCATGGTCGGCAGCAGCGACTTGGGGAATGGCCTGCATCCCCAGAATAAATCCGGTTACGGCCAGCGGGCGGCCGCGGTCGCGCTCGGCATGGTGTATGTACAAAAGATCGAGTACTCCGGACCCATTTACGCTTCCCACAAGCTTGAGGGCAGCAAGGTCCGCATTCAGTTTACGCATGTTGGTCGCGGCCTCGCCTTTCGACACGGCGACAAGCTCCAAGGTTTTGCGGTGGCGGGCGCGAACAAAGTTTTTTCTTGGGCCGATGCCAAAATTGATGGCGCCACCGTGGTCCTTTCCTGTCCGCAAGTCCCCCAGCCGGTCGCGATCCGTTATGCGTGGGTCAGCCTCCGGCCCTGGGCCAATCTATTCAACCAGGACGGCCTGCCGGCCCTGCCGTTTAACATCGACTTCGCCACAGTCAACGAAGGAACCTAGAGAAAACTCATGCGGCAATTCCCGACGAAAATATTGATTCTCATGATCGCACTCTGGGTCGCCAACAGCGGCGGCGCCTTCGCAGCGGTCAAACCGCATGGCCTGATTGCCGATGGCGCAGTGCTCCAACAAGGTATGGAAGTGCCGGTCTGGGGCTCCGCCAATGACAGCGAGCAAGTCACGGTAAAATTCCAGGACCAGACGGTTGCCGCAACCGCTAGAGCCGGGCGCTGGCTCGTGAAACTCAAGCCCCTGAAACCGGGCGGACCGTTCACGATGACCATCACCGGCGAGAACACGGTCGAGGTGAAAGACTTGCTGGTCGGCGAAGTCTGGGTGTGTAGTGGCCAATCGAACATGGAGTTCCGCCTCAAGAATGATGCCAACGCCTCCGCCGCGAGCGCGGCGGCCAATGATCCGCTGTTGCGAGTCATCGCGCTGGGAGCAAACTTCCAAGCCGAACCGCAACGGGACGTGACGGCGCAGTGGGTGGTTTGCACGCCAACGAATGCGCCCACATTCACCGCCGTCGGATATTATTTTGGACGCGATTTACGAAAGGCCTTGAACGTGCCGGTCGGGCTGATTCATTCGTCGGTTGGCGGCACACCCGCGCAAGCCTGGACGAGCCCCGCGGCCCTCCGGGCGAATCCGCAGTTCAATGACTTTTTTGTGGGCCATGAAAACTCCATCCGCACTTATTACGTGGCGCTGGCGAAATTTAAGGCCGCCGAGCCACAACTCCGTGAGCAATGGCAAGCCGCTGTCGCCCAGGCGAAGAGCGCCGGCAAGCCGGAACCGCGCCCGCCAGTGGAACCACCGAATCCGACAAACCGCGGCCCAGGCTGTCTCTACAACGGCATGATCGCGCCGCTGTTGCCATCCGCCATCCGGGGTGTTATCTGGTATCAAGGTGAGAGCAACGTCAGCAATCCATTCCAATATCAAACGCTGTTCCCCACGCTCATCAAAGATTGGCGGACAGCGTGGGGCCAAGGCGAATTTCCGTTTCTGTTCGTCCAAGTGGCCCCGTACCACACCATGACGCCGGAACTTCGCGAAGCACAGTTGCGCTGTTGGCAGACGACGCCCAAGACGGCGATGGTGGTCATCACCGATTGCGGGTCGGCCACCAACATCCATCCGCCGCGGAAAGAGCCGGTTGGGCAACGCCTCGCGCTTGCCGCACGCGCTATCGCTTATGGCGAGAAGATCGAGTATTCTGGGCCAATCTACGAATCCATGAAAGTGAACGGCAATCAAATTGTGCTCAACTTCCAACATACAGGCACCGGCCTTATCGCCAAGGACGGCGACTTAAGAGGTTTCACCATTGCCGGTGCGAACAAGACGTTCACGAACGCAACGGCCAAGATTGAAGGCGTGCAGGTGGTTGTCTCCAGCCCCGCTGTTGCGCAACCGGTTGCAGTCCGGTACGGCTGGACCAATGTCCCCGATGTGAATCTCTACAACAAGGAAGGCTTGCCAGCATCGCAATTCCGCACGGATCTACCATGAAACAACTACTACACCTAATCGCCTTTAGTGTCGTTGTCGGCCTGACCTCCGCTCCGGCGCAAGTCATTGAACTCGGCATGGCCGGCAATACCACAGCCCGCGTAACTGACCCGGCCGCTTCGAAAGGCGAAGCCGTGGCTGTGCGCCTCACCGCGCCGACCCAATGGCCGCTCTTGAAAACACCGCTCGCGCCAGGGTTGTACCGGTTTACGTTGCGACTGCAATCGCATTTACCAAAAGACTACGACATCACCCGACTGCAATTGAAATTACAATTGCGCGATGGCGACAACCTGTTACTTGAATTGCCGGTGAATTGGACTGTCCTTGATGGCCGGCCCGGTGTGTACACGACTTTCGTGCGTGAGCTTGCTACCACCCGTCCAATCAAGCCAGTTCTTGTTTTTGACAGCAAAATCAGAGCGCTTCGGCTCGGCGAGAAAAAACGCCCGGTGCAGCCCGGTAAGAAACCTTCCGCGTTCGATGAAGAGCGCGAACCGGTGGCCACCGATGAGTTATCGGCTTCGCTCACCGATGAGACCGCACGGCCGGTAGCAGAGTTCAATGATCCGTCCATATTGCTGGACACCGCCGAGTTCCAACTCGTCAACGATACACTGGTGGTCGAGAAAGTCTGGCCGGAGAAAGTCCATGTTTATCCCGGCGGTGAGCCGAATCCGGTCACTGTCACTGTCCGGAATTACCGGCCGCAGCCGGCCACGGCGACGGTGCGATTGACGATGCGCACCGGTTTGGATGAGGTGTCCGCGCCGCAGGAAAAGTCGGTTACAGTGCCCGGCAATGGCACGGCGATTTGCCGGTTCGACTGGAAATCTGGCACGCGCGAATACGGTTATGGCGCTTGCGCTGAACTGATCGTCGCCGACAAGACGGTGCACACAGCCACCGAATATTTTTCGGTTTCCACGCCGGTCTGGAAGACGTCACTGCAAGGGTCCGGCTTTCTCACGTGGTATGGCCGGGAAGGTGAATTTCCAGATCACGTGGCCAGCAATCGGAAAAACTACATTAACGTCGAAGAGGCCTTTAGTTGGCAGCCGTCGAGTTGGACGGATCTGAATCCAACCACGGAAGTCTGGCATACTGGCCAGTGTAACTTCCACAACAGCCTGAAGGGGTTGCGCCTGTGGATGAGTCTCAGCCACAGTAATGGTATCAAACTCACCACCTACAATTGGCCAACCGCCAGCGGGCCGGTCGGATTGGAGTGGGCGCGCCGTTATCCGGAGCTGTGGTGCTACGGGGACGTGGGACCGGGGCGGGGGAGTTTCGACCTCGAAGATTTACGGCTCTACGACATCACCCATTCACGGCCGGAGCTCAAATATTTTCAACAGGGCAATTGGTACAGCGTATTCGTTAATATGGGGCGGCAGGGTACGATTGACTGGGGCGCGAGCGAGATCATCAAGTCCGCCAAGAATTTTGGCTGGGACGGTGTCCGCTTCGATTTCCCGCCCGGCTGGAGCGCGATGAGCGCCGAGGAGATGCACGCCGAGTTTGCCGCCGCCGGCGTCACCAACGTCATGGCGAAGCTGTTGCCCGAATATTACGGCATCACCACCGGCGCTTGGGATGGCGTCGCTGTCTCGGCTCGCAATCTCCGTTATTTTCGCCACCGTTTCTTCACCGAAGTGAGTTCAAACTTTGCCGTCTCCTATAACTATGGGCTTCCGGATAAGGACATCGCTAATTTTGACCCGCGTAAGAATCAGAAAGTCTATGCCGAGGCGTGTGCGCAGGGCGGCCAGATCATGGACGAGGGCATCCGCAACAGCGGGTCTTGGAAAGGGTACCGGGAAGAAGCCTTAAAGCAAGCTGGTGTCGCCCGTCAGTGTGGCGGGTTCCATGAATGTTTTCCAGCTGAATCGGCCACCTTCCCTGCGTATTCGGCCATCTTCACCTTTGCCGCCGCCTCGCACCCGTACACGAGTTATGGCTGGGGTCCATCCATGCCGGGCCAATACACAGCATTCATGACCAGGTACGGTGAGTACTGCTGGGATATCGACTTCAAACCCGTTGAGGCCGATGCGGTCGGCGTGACCATCGATGACAAATACCAACTTCTGTGGAAACCTTACCTCCGCGCCCGTCGCACCACGACCGGTGGCACACAAACGGTTTTTCAACTTATCAGCCCGCCGCTTAACAACGAGGTGGCCCCAATCACCGGCGCAAAATCCACACCTTGGTCGACCGGTATCACCGTTCACAAACGCGGCACCGCGCCGCCAACTGTCTGGCGCTTGAGCGCGGAGCCGGATGTACAACGCGAAAAACTTGAACCGCGCCGGGACGGCGACGGGTTCACGATTACTATCCCCGAGCATCGGCTGTGGACTGTGCTCGTCTGGGAGGAGGCACAATGAAAAAGCTGACCGGATTCCTAACCATCATTCTCACTGCGACCGCAATTGGCGTGTTTGCCGAAACCACCACTTGGCAATCAGCAGCCATGCCAAGGGCATACGTGATTGAAGGGATGTGGAGCGATTTCTTCCAAATCGTTCCCGCACTCCACAGCGCCGGCATCCGCTACACTTGCATCAGTCTCAACGAACTGACGGCAACCGATGCCGAATTACCGCAATATTCTGTGATCGTGTTGGCTAATGTCGCCGCACCGCATCTCAAACCAGCGCGAGTCGCGCGCATCCAAGAGTTCGTCGCCGCCGGCGGCGGGTTGGTGGTACTTGCCGGCCGATCGGCATACTGCCAAGGTGGGTACGTCGGCACACCGCTTGCCGAAATCCTGCCGGTAACATTTAATTTCTACGACACTGTTCACCAAGGCGTGCCGCTGACGCGAGCGGCCAGCGCGACCTGGCTACCGGCGCTGGATGTTTCCGCCAAACCAATGGCGTATTACCTCCAAAGCTTCACACCGAAACCGGAAGCGGTCGTTCAACTCCTAGCCGGCGACAAACCAACCATTGTGTCCGGCACCTTTGGCAAAGGTCGTGTGGTTGCCGTCGGTCTCACCGTCAACGGCAATCCGCCGCCCGGCGCAGTCCCGTTTTGGGAGTGGTTGGAATGGCCGCGCTTGTTTGGCCAAGCCATCGATTGGGCCGGCGGTGCTCGGCCGATGCAAGTTGCCAGTGAAGCGGGTAAGCTCAAGCCCTTGTCGACTGATGAATTGAACGATTTCTCACTCGGCCTAAAAAACCCGGACAATTTACTCGCCCGTGCCATTGCACATCCGCGCGCTGAAGTGGCTGAAGCGTTGTTTACCCAATTAACCACGCCAGATGCCACCGGCAAGCTGACGCTCGTACAAGCATTACCGGTCCTGATGCCGTTCGCAAAACCAGAGTGGGGACCGCGCTTGTCAGAGCGCACCGAAGCGCTCAATCCCAATCGCGACGACCGCAACGCCGCGCTGATTCTGATTGGCGCCACTCGTTGGCCAGAGGCAACGTCGCGCTTGCTGCCGGCATTATCCAAACCTGAAACTAAATTGGCCGCCCTTGAAGGCCTGGGTTACAATGGCAATCCCAAGACCATCCGCCTAGTGCAACAAGCTTACGACGAAGCCCTCCGCACCGCACTCGTCCCCGGCGAGACTGAGTATTTCCAACCGGATCCATTTGCCCGAGAGTATGCCGCTTTGATAACCGAGTCGGCGCTGGCACTGTACCGGCTGGGCGATGCGAACGGCATTGAACGCGTCCTCACCACAAACCGGCGCGTTAAACTCTACTCACGTATTTTTAATACAGCCTCACGGCGCGAGTTGCGGAATTGGAACGACCCGATTGCTCTGGCGGCATTGCGTGCCATGTGTGATCTTTCCAGCCGCTTACACATGTATGCTTGGAACAAACTGCGCCGGCATGCCGACCCGATTCCGGCCAGCCAACTGGCGGCATTTATCAAAACAGCGCAGACCGCGACTGATCCGACTGACGTCGACTGGCTCGCCGGCGAACTCACAGCCTCGATTTCAGCATTGCCTCCGGCAACTTGGCAACCGCTCACGACCGCTAAGGACGGTATTATCGCTCGGTTGGCGCGGAGTGCCGTGGCGACAGCTCCGATAGGCAAATAAAGCGTGTCTTAACAGCTTGCCAGTTCGCCAACCGGTTCGTAATCTTCCAACGATGGAGTGCGAACCACGAAAAACTTGAAAGCAGCAATGCGTCTCGAAACTGGGTTGAGCATTGACGCTAAAATCGAGCAGCAACTCCGCCGGCAAATCCTGAGCGGGAAACTCATGCCGGGCGATCGTCTGCCGCCGACACCGGCCTTGGCTAAGGAATTGCGCGTCAGTTGCACCGCCCTCCAACAGGCGATGGCACGCCTCGCCGCAGCCGGGTTAATCGTCCGCCGGCCGCGCCAAGGCACGTTTGTCACCAGCGCAACTGATAAGGCGGTTATCGGTGTATTGTTTGGGCCAAATCTGACGGATGAAAGTGCGTATTTTTATCGTGCGGTGTTGCAAGCCATTCGCGAGAAAGCCAACGCTTACCATTGGACGTGCCGGTCTTATGACGGCTTGACCGGTTCGAAAGGCTTGCCATTGCCGGCCACTGCCGAGGTTAATCAGCATCTGGCCGCCGATTTGCGCAATCATGCTTTCAAGGGCTTGATTGCATTTGCACCGGGCGTGCGCGGGTTGGGCGACTGGGAACGCACCGTTGACTTGCCACGCGTTGTTTACGAATCGCCGCCCGCCCACACAGATGTCGAACTAGATCTGACGCAATTCACCGCTGAATCGGTAGCATATCTAGCCAAACGTGGTTGCCGTCAGCTGACGTACTTGCGGGCGTCGTGGCACCTGTCGTCCCGGTCGGCGGATCTGACTGGCTTGTTTGATGCCGCCGCCGCATTGCAATTACCCCAACCGCAAGTGGAGTCGTTCCTGTTGACCGGCAGCGGCGGAGACATGGAACGGGAAATTTTTGCGAAAGCCCAACAACTCTTTCACCACTGGCAGACCGGCGCCATCACCCGGCCGGACGGCATGATTGTCGGCGACGACATTACGATGCGCGTCGTCGCGCTGGCGTTGATTCACGCCGGCATCAAAGTACCGGACGGGTTGCCGGTGGTGACGCTGGCCAACGACGGCGTTGATTTGCATTACGGCATCCCGGTCACGCGCTACGAATTTTCCGTGAAAGATATTGCCGAACAATTGTTGGAATTGTTATGGAAACGGATGTCGGGCACGCCATTACCGACGTTGCCGGTAATGATTCGCGGCAACATCAAAAACGCCCATGAACATTAATTTTGCAATCAAAGTAGCGCCGCTGCTGTTGTGTCTGGTGCTGACCGCGCCGGCAGCAGAGTTGCCGGCCCACAGTCTCGCTGAGTTTGGTCCGATTGCAACACCGGCCCAAGCCGATGCGGCGCTGGCGAAAGCTGCACAGGAAAAAGCCGGTCTCGTTGTCATCCCCACCAACGCGCCGGCCGCGTGGCATCCGCAGAATCTCAGCCAGAGCATCTGGCGCAAGCCCGAACCACCGGCGCAGACCAAAACGTGGGGCGTGACAAAAGGCATCACGGTATTGGATTACCGGGACGGAAGTATCCGTGTTCTTGTCCCGTCCATTTCCGGTATGCAATTCAACAGCACGCCGCTTGATCTGGGTGTAACCCATGCTGCCGCTACTGCGATGATCACGTTGCACAACGACCTCATCCGTGGCCCGGTGGATGCCGGTGGTATTGCCATCGACACTTTTGCGCGCACGGAGAACCAAACATTCGACGTACTCGCTTATCACCACGCGTATTCGCAAGGCGCCAGCGCGATTTACGATGGCCGGGTTTCCTACCTCGGTGACAGCCGCAGTGTCATCTACCGGGCGCAAGTCCAGAGTGAAGTCGAGCCGTTTCACGGACGCGTAGAATCGTGGGATCCGGCGACTCAGACATTACGCGTTGCCGGTGCGGAACATGCCGACACACTCGCCTCTGGTCGGCCGATCCTGAATCTCCAGCCGGACAAAATCATCACCAACGGCCTGCTCTACGTCACCGGGCCCGGCGGCGCGATGCTCGGCTGGGGTGGGGCGATTCGTTCGTCAAACGCGCCGTGGACACGTGAAGTCGTTGGCCGGTATCTTGCCATTGATGAACCGAGCGAATACGTGCCCGGCACGCAGAATGTCCGGCGTTGGTGGTTAATCACCGGCATGGCGGAAGCCGATGGCGTCAAGCAACTCACTGTCCAACGCCATATGTGGGGCGCGAAACAGGTGGGCAGCATCAGTCGCCTGTACAACCACCGGAATTTCACCGATGCCGTTTCCAAACCAAAGCTTCTGCGCTACATCATCGCTTCCGGAGCCAACGTGATGGATGCCGCTGGTAGCCGCTTGCTCCTCACCCCCAGTCCGCATCTCAACTTCGCCCCGGGCGACCGCATCGAACAAGCCATCGGCCCGGATCCATTCCGGCCGATCGCAATGCGCTCATGGATCTGGGATTCCGTCCCCGGCCTCATTCCCGCGCCGGTGTTGGAAGCCGTGAACGCCGGCCCGGTATCCCGGTCAGCGGTGATGAGCGTTACCGGTCGCACTGGCTTCGGCTCCGTGATCAACGTGGAGCAGCTCACCGAAAATGGCATCGTCTTTGGCGCGCCGATCGAGAATGCAGCCCTCCTGTTTCGCGGCCCCGGCCGCATCCAATGGAACAACTACCGCAGCATGAACGTCGAGCCCAACGGCACCCTCACGTTAGCCGTGACTGCGCTCGACATTGCCGGGCAGGGCGTGAATGTCAACCCGAATATCCGCGGGCTCAAAATTCCCGTACCGACAGGCAAGACCAATGTCGTCGTGGAGTTTGCCGCCCCGGAGAACTCCGCCAGCTACGCCGCGATGGCCCGCCCGTCATGGCCAGCCAACCACGCCGTCACAGAACAAACCCGGGAAGGCTTTACCGTGGTGTTCGATACGCCGGCACCTGCCGGCGCAACCATTGATTGGATGATCATACGATGAAGAAATTTATTTGTCTCCTAGCGCTCGCCGCCACGACAGTGCGCGGCGCGGACAGCAATTCGTGGGTGGATGTGCGGGACGGCACGGCGAAAGTGTCCGTGCCGCCGGGCGGGATCATCGTGGAACGCACGTTCTGCCTGCCGGAAAGCCAGAGCGCGGGACATTGGGCGATGTATCCGATGGTGAAGCTCAATAACGACATCCTGCGCGGCACGACCAGTTACCGGGAATGGTTGCTCGAAGCCGTCAAGGCCGGCAAGGATCAAAAGTTCTACGTGGCCACGTTGCGCGGCGTTTTCCCCGGCATGTTTCTGAACACAGGCGATTATTCCGGTGTCGCGCGCCTTTGCGTCAAGTCGCTCGGCTACGACGAGGAACGCGGATTGTCGTATCTCGTTGCCGATACGGACGTGGATGTCCCCGTGCGCTCCTTGCTCCACAATAAAACCCACGTCAACGCACTACACCTCGAAACGAACTCTCACACCGAAAGCCAGACCTCGGACATCCTGAACTGGCGGCATGATTATTCGCAAGGCGACACGTACCTCTATGACGCCAGGTTCTGGTACATGAGCGATGTTCACTCCACCGCTGGCGATGAGAACGGCGTTCTTTTTGCCGCCTTCGTCCACGGCGAGGTGGACGGTTTCCGTGGTCAAGTCGCGTCGTTTGATGCCGCGACGGGGCAACTCGCGTTCAAACCAAGTGCCAATGTCAAGACGTTGGGTACCGGCCGCCCGTTGATCAATCTGAATCCAGCCAAAGCCATAACCGCCGGCACGGTTACCATCGAAGGAACCGGCGACATTGACGGCCATATCCGTTTCTCCGCCGACGCGCCGGTCGGGAGTGAAGTCGTCGGCAGGTATTTTGCCATCACCGAAAAAAGTGAGTGTGTTCCCGGCGGTAAAGACATCCGCCGGTGGTACGCGATTGCCAGTGTCCAAAAAAACGCCGGCGGCACAAAGGAAATCAAAATCATCCGCAATGCCGCCGGCACCAAGCCGGCCGGCGCGCCGACATTGTACCGCGCCAGCAATTACGGCAAAGCGCTCCCATACATCATCGCCCCGGGGGCGAACGTATACGATGTGAGCGATGCCGTCGGCCCGAATGCATACCGTCAAACGCTCCGCCTGACGCCCGGGCCAAGCACGAATTTCGCGGCCGGTGACGCCATCGAGCAAGCCATCGGTCCGGATCCTGGCCGACCGGTTCCATTTCGCGCCGAAGTTGCCGACAGCGTTCCCGGCATCGGACCCGCGCCGATTTTCGACATCCGCAACAGCGGCGCAGTCCAGCGCCCATCGGTGATGTGGATTCACGGAGGTCAAGGTGACGAGCCGCAGAATCGCGCCGACCAAAAGCCGCCGTGGGAGAACATCCTATTGATTGAATCACCGTCACAAAACGGGATTGTCTTCAGCGCCGAGACCACGGATGCCGCCATCCTGTTCCGGCAACCGAACAACCGGCCGCAGCCGATCAAATGGCTCTACGACGGCGGCAAGAAAACAGCGACGCTGACCGTCTCCCCGACAAATGGTGTGATGAAGTTCGACGGCGGCGGGATTGCAGTTCTAGGTGGCCTCATCAACTTGAAAGGGCTTTCCGGTACAGCGATTTCCGCCCAGAACCTGCGCGGCATTAATGTCGCTGTGCCGGCGGATGCGAAGGAGTTCAATATTGTTTTCCCCAAAGCCGAGCCGGATGCAGAATATGCTGTGTTTGTAGAGTTGAACTGGCTCAGCGCACAAGCGATCACTGAACAAACGCCGGCAGGTTTTCGAATCACATTCGCCACGCCGCCCGGCAAGAACGCCAAACTGCACTGGATAATTATCCGCTGAATTTATGACTACCTCACAAACAAAATTAAAAATCGGCGTGACCGGCCTCGGGCGCATCGGCTGGGTACACTGCTTGGGCTTAGTCGGTCACGCGGACTTCACGCTGGTCGCTGTGGCCGATCCAGCAGCTGATCGCCGCGATGAAGCGGTGACGAAATTTGGCTGTGCGGCAGTGACGACGCACGACGAAATACTCCGCGTTGCCGGGCT
>JBAXAT010000013.1:0-11841 GCA_037142335.1 Verrucomicrobiota bacterium
GGCTTCCAATTCGTCCACCAATTCCTGCGACGGTGTGACGCCGAAATGTTCGTGCGCTTCGAGGAACACCAACTTGCCGTCCGGATAGATGAAGCAAAACATTACCGGTACGTTGCCGGTGTGTTTGCGGAGAATCGTCTGGATGCGCTGGAGCATTTCCTCGGTGGCGGTGCTGGTGGCGAGCCGGATATGGACGGCCTTTGTAAAGCGTTTAGGGACTTCCATCAACGGGATGATTTGGTCGGCCGAAATTTTGGGCTTGTCCTCGCGGCGATTGACCACGCCGGTCACAAAAATCGGTGCGTCGGCTTGCAGGACCGGTGCGCATTTGGCGTAGGTGTCTGGGAAGACCACCACTTCCACTGTACCATCGAGATCTTCGAGCGTGAGCGTGGCCATCGGCTTGTTTTGTTTGGTCAGGCGTGACTGGAGCTTATTGATGATCCCGCCAATGCGTGTGGCTTGGCCGTCCGGTAACTGCGCGAGCTGCGCAGTCGAAGCCAGTTCATACCGGCGCAGGATGGCGGCGAACTGAGTGAGCGGGTGGCCGGTGACGTAAAAGCCGAGCAGCTCTTTCTCGAACGCGAGCATCTCGCTCTGCGGCCACGCAACTGCCGGCGACTGACCGGACGCTTGGTTCCGGGTATTTGCCGGTGCATCGTCAAACAGCGCCGCTTGGCCGCGGTCGCGGTCGCGCTGGACGCCGGCAGCCCGGTTTAATTGGTAATCAATCTCGGCAAACATTTGCGCCCGGGCCGGACTCAGCATGTCAAATGCGCCGCACTTGACGAGGCACTCGATTACCTTCCGGTTGACGACGCGGGTATCAATCCGATCACAAAACTCAGCCAGTGATTGGAATTTACCGGCGGCTTGCCGGACTGCGATGATGTTTTGCACGGCAATTTCGCCGACATTCTTAATCGCGGCCAAACCGAAGCGAATGGATTTGCCTGTTGCACGGGCAGCTTGCCCGGGGTTCGTTTCTGACAGGCTGGAAGCCTGTCCAACAACCGTGAACCGCACGCCACTTTCGTTAACGTCGGGCGGTAGGACAGCGATTTTCATCTGCCGGCACTCATTGATAAAGAGTTGGATTTTTTCGGTGTTTGCCAATTCGTTCGACAGCAGTGCGGCGAGGAACTCGACCGGATAATTCGCTTTCAGCCACGCCGTCTGATAGGCCACGACGGCGTAGGCGGCACTGTGCGATTTATTGAAACCGTAACCGGCAAACTTGGCGAGCAGGTCAAAGATCCGTTCAGCTTTGACGCGCGGGATGCTGTTTGCCTCATGGCAGCCTTTGACGAATTTCTCGCGCTCCTTGGCCATCTTGTCTTTATCTTTTTTACCCATCGCACGCCGCAACATGTCCGCGCCGCCGAGTGTGTAACCGGCCAGCACGTTCGCCGCCTGCATGACCTGTTCCTGATAGACGAAGACGCCAAAAGTTTCCTTAAGGATTGCTTCCAATAACGGGTGGTCGTACTCGACCTTCTCTTTGCCATGTTTCCGCGCCACATACGCCGGGATCATTTCCATCGGGCCGGGCCGGTAGAGTGCAATCAAGGCGTTGATGACATCGACCGAATCCACACCAATCTGTCGGCACAGGTCGCGCATTCCGCCAGATTCAAGTTGAAACAGGCCGATGGTATTGGCTTTGGCAAGCAACGCGAATGTTTTCTTGTCGTCGAGCGGAATCGTCGCCATGTCGGGCCGCTGACCGGTGGTTTGCTGAATTAGATCGAGCGCGTCCTTAATTACGGTCAATGTCTTCAGACCGAGAAAATCCATCTTCAACAGGCCGAGTTCGCCGAGTGGATTCATCGAGTACTGCGTTACGATGTCGGTTGGATTCGTGCCGGTCGTAAGCGGCACAATGTTGGTCAAAGGTTCTGCGCCGATGACCACGCCGGCGGCATGCGTGGAGGCGTTGCGGGAGACGCCTTCCAGAATCTGGCCAAGGTCGATGATGCGTTTAACCATCGGCTCATTGGTATACGCGGTCTTGAGGTCGAGACTCATGTCGAGTGCGCGCTTCAAGGTCATGTTTAGGTCCGGCGGAATCATCGTGGCAATTCGGGCGCAGTCGCCATAGCTTACGCCGAGCACCCGTCCGATGTCGCGGACGACCATCTTTGCGCCGAGCGTGCCGAATGTGATGATTTGGGCAACATGGTCCGCGCCGTATTTTTTACGGACGTACTCAATAACTTCCGGGCGCCGGTTGTAACAGAAATCCATGTCAATATCGGGCGGTGAAATGCGTTCTGGATTCAGGAACCGCTCAAAAAACAAGCCATACCGGAGTGGATCGATATCGGTGATTTTTAGGGCATAGGCAACCAGGCTGCCGGCGGCGCTACCGCGGCCCGGTCCAACCGGGATGTCGTGGCTTTTTGCGAAATGCACAAAATCCCAGACGATGAGAAAATAACTTGTAAACCCTTGCTTTTCGATGACAGTGAGTTCGAGGTCAACGCGGTCGTGGATGGCTTTGCCGGGGTCGCTACCGTACCGGTCGCGCACGCCCGCAGCCACCAATTGCCGGAGATATTTATCACGCGGGATATTGTCGGGTGGGTGATAAACCGGGAAGCGCAACTTGCCAAACTCAAACTTAAAGCTGCACTTTTCCGCCACTTCCAGCGTGTTACTCAGTGCTTCCGGCACCTCGGCAAACAGTGCGTGCATTTCAGCCGGCGTTCGCAGGTAAAACTGCTCCGGTACGTACCGCATCCGTTTCTCGTCAGCAACTTGCGACTGCGTTTGGAGGCAAATCAGGCAATCGTGTGCTTCCCAGTGTTCGCGTTCGACGTAATGCACATCGTTGGTCGCGACTACCGGCAATTTGAATTCCTTTGCCCACTGCAAGAGCTGCCGGTTGACTTTGCGTTGGTCGGCAATCCCGTGATCTTGGAGTTCGAGATAAAAATCACCAGGCGCGAAAATTTGCCGATATTCATCAAGCGCGACTTGAGCTTGGTGGAGTTGGTCAGCGGCAATCTTATTTGGCACCTCGCCTTTAAGACAGGCGGTCAGTCCAATTAGGCCTTGGGAGTGTTCTGCGAGGAGTGCCTTGTCAATTCGCGGCTTGTAGTAAAAGCCGGTCAGATGGGCCTGGGTCACAAGATTGATGAGGTTTTTGTAACCGGTTGCGTCCTTTGCGAGTAAAATCAAATGGTACGCCGCGTCACGGGCGCTAGTCGCTTTCTTTTCACGCCGGTCGCCGGGGGCAACATACACTTCGCAGCCGATAATCGGTTTGATGCCGGTTTCGGTAGCTGCCTTAAAAAATTCCACTGCGCCGAACATTCCGCCATGATCGGTAATCGCGATGGCCGGCATGTGGCAGGCGTGGGCTTTGTTGACGACATCCGCCACCCGGCATGCTCCGTCGAGCATGGAATACTCAGTGTGCAGATGGAGGTGGACGAAGTCGGAATGTTTCATGCGCTCGCGCCGGCTACTTTAAGAGCAGGCCGCGTTTGGCGCAAGATTTTACCACTGAATAATGCAGGAGGCCCACGTCAACCCGCTACCGAAGACGATTAGCAGAATCAAATCACCACGTTTGAATCGGCCTTCGCGGGACGCCTCATCCAACGCTACCGCTACCGACGCTGCGGACATATTGCCGTAGCGGTGCAGGTTTAAAAACACTTTTTCCATCGGCGCATTGAGCCGGTCCGCCAAAGCCTCAATGATTCGCAAATTCGCTTGGTGCGGGATAACGCATTTAATATCCGCAATCGTCAGGTTGCATTTTTGCAGCGCATCTTCAGCGGCGGTCTGCATCGCAATCACGGCCTGTTTGTAGACCTCTTTGCCGGACATTTTCAGGTAGTGCATACCGGCGCTGACGGATTCTTTAGAAGCCGGGAACTTCGAACCACCAGCTGGCATGAGCAGAATATCAGATTGAGAACCATCGGCTCCCATACACGTGGTTAAGATGCCGTGTTCTTCGCCGCGGCTGCGCAAAATTGCCGCTCCGGCACCATCGCCAAACAGAACGCAGGTGCTACGGTCTTGCCAATCCACGATGGTCGAAAGTTTTTCAGCACCGACGACCAAGACGGTGTTATAGGTGCCGGAGGTGATAAATTGCTGGCCGATTTCTAAGCCAAAGATGAAGCCAGAGCAGGCAGCTTCCACATCAAACGCCGCCGCGCGTTTCGCACCGAGTTTGTTCTGAATAATACAACCAGTCGCCGGGAACGGCATATCCGGCGTAATCGTCGCGCAAATGATTAAATCAATCTCTTCGGCGCGGACGCCGGCTTGTTCCATCGCTTTGCGAGCGGCTTCGACGGCCATATCGGATGTGCACATGTAATCCGGCGCGATGCGTCGTTCCTTGATGCCGGAGCGGGTGGTAATCCACTCGTCGGTGGTGTCCACCATTTTTTCCAAGTCGGCATTCGTCAATACCCTGTCTGGAACGTACGAGCCGGTGCCGACGATGTGCACCGACCTAAGCGGGTGTCTGGAGCGTGGATTTTGCAGGAGTGTTTTTTTGTGATTGGTCATACAACCTCTTAATTTCCGCAACAATGAGGTCATTGAAGCGGACCTCAACAAATTCCGTGGCAATACGAATCGCACTGGCAACGGCCTTCGGCGAGCTCGCACCGTGGGCTTTAATGCAGACGCCGTTGATGCCAAGCAAGACCGCGCCTCCGTATTCATCAGGATCGGTCTTGCGTTTCAAGGCCTTGAATGCGCCGCGCGCCAGCACCGCGCCTAGCATCCGCAGTGGATTCTTGCGCAGCTCGTCTTTGAGCCACCACCCCATCACTCGCAGCGCGCTCTCGCAGGCCTTCAGCACGGCGTTGCCGACAAATGCATCCGTAATGATGACATCGGCTTTGTTCGCGAACAAATCGTGACCGTCAATGTTACCGACAAAATTCAAATCCGTCTGCTTGAGCTGCCGGTAAGTTTCGAGCGATAGCTCGTTGCCTTTCATTTCCTCGGTGCCGATAGAAAAAACACCGATGCGCGGCCGCCGGTAACCCATGATTTGCTGGGAATACAAGCTGCCCATGACGGCGTACTGCATTAAGATATTGGCGGACGGCTCTAGATTGGCGCCGACGTCCATCAGCACGAAAACATTTTCTGGCGCCGGTATTAAACACGCCAAGCCCGGTCGTTCTACGCCTTCTAGCGTGCGGAGTTTTAGGTGTGAGGCTGTCAGTAGTGCGCCGGTATTGCCGGCAGAAACGATGGCATCGGCTTCTCCGCGCTTAACTAATTCGATGGCGCGGCTCATTGAACTGTCTTTTTTGCGGCGGAAGGCCTGTACCGGCGGGTCATCCATCTCAATGACTTCACTGGCGTGGACAACTTGGAGGCGCGGATCGTGAAAGTTGAGCTTTTGCAGCTCCGCTTCGACGCGCGTGGTATCACCAACTAGAAATAGTTTGGTGATTTTGCCGTTATTACGTAGGGCGGCCACGGCACCCGCCACCACGTTTTGCGGGGCGAAATCGCCCCCCATGGCATCAACGGCAATTTTCATCGCCGCTGACTAGGTGGCCTTGACTGTCAGGACCTGCTTGCCCTTGTAATACCCACATGACGGACAGACACGGTGCTGCATCACATGTGCGCCACATTGCGCACAGCTCGACAACTCCGGGGCTTTGGCCCGGTTAGCGGCCCGACGCGTGCGCAGGCGCATCTTCGACATTCTCCGTTTTGGAACGCCCATGAAATCTCCCTTACTTAAGTTTGATTTGATCTAGTACATGCCAATGCATGTCGCCTTGCGGCGGTTTGCACTGACAAGCACCTTCGTTCAAATCCTTGCCGCAAACCAGACACAAACCTTGGCAGTCCTTCTGACAAAGCGCCCGCTGCGGTAGTTGCAGGATAATATCCTCCCGGATGTTGTCCGTCAAGTCCACGAAGTCCTCACCCGCCAGCTCGTGGTGGAACACGAAATCGTCCACCCGCACTAGACATTGGAATTCTTTTACGCAACGACTGCAACGCATTGTTGCTTTGGTCAGCAACTTGCCGGTTACCAATACCGCATTCTCCTGAATTTGCGCGTGCAACCGATATTCCACCGGGTGCTCAAAGCGCGTGTTAGAGTCATCTAATGCAAGGATTGAGGCCGGCTCACTATCCTGCAATGTCTCGCCATCAACCGGGATTCGCTTCACATTGATTTTCATCGCACCCTCATACAATCCGCTCGTTAGCTAGCCGCGAGCTTGGCTTGTAATGCTTTTTGGACAACCGCCGGCACGAAATCGCTCACATTGCCGCCCAGCATCGCGATTTGCTTAACCATCCGGGAGCTGATGAACATGTACTCGTCTTTTGTCATCAGAAAAATTGTCTCCACTTGCGGCGCCAGTCGGCGATTCATCAACGCCATCTGAAATTCGTACTCAAAATCCGAAACTGCTCGCAGCCCACGGATCAGCACACGCGCATTTTTTTGACGGGCATACTCCACCAGCAAACCGTCAAATTCTTCTACCGTCGCCCCCCGAATGCCTTTGACTGCCGCACGCGTGAGCGCAACACGTTCTGGTGTCGTGAATAATGGATGCTTCTCTTCGTTCGGTGCGACCCCGACAATCACTTGGCCAAACATGTTCGTCGCGCGACGCAGTACATCAAGGTGGCCGTTGGTAATCGGATCAAAGCTTCCCGGATAAATAGCGACTGTTTTCATAAAGAAAGTTCTCACTTACGATAAGTTTCACACTGCCCAATTGCAATCTTTTCCGCTTGCTGCAGTGTTGTGTAACATGACAAACTTTGCCGGCAGCAGATACTGCCATAATTACCGGAGCCAACTATGATACGCAAAGCCTTCGTTATGTCAGTCAATGCCGGCCAGGAGGCCGAGTACGAAAAGCGGCACCGGCCAATCTGGCCGGAACTGGAAGCAGTTTTAAAAATGCACGGTGTCCACAACTACTCGATTTTCTTGCACCAGCAAACCCGGCAACTCTTTGCCTATGTCGAAATCGAAGACGAAGCGCGCTGGGTCGCCATTGCCAATACGACGGAATGTCGCCGGTGGTGGGCACACATGGGCGACGTGATGCCGTCCAATCCCGACAATAGTCCCGTCGCCGTTGGCCTTTGCGAAGTCTTCCATCTCGCCTAACCGCCCACCAACTTCAACACATCCGCCGGCGTCGCCACAATGTTGGCGGCTCCGCTGGCCAGCAGTTCTGCTTTTTCACGAAAGCCCCACAACACTCCGACCGGAATCATGCCGGCAGCCGTCGCGGTCTGCATATCGGTATTGGTATCGCCAAGATACAGCCATTCCCGCGCTGGGATGCCGAGCTGACTGGCAATTGCCAACGCCGCCGTCGGATCCGGCTTCAACGGCGCATCAGCTATATGACCGCGCACAACTTGGAACGTACCGGCTAGAAAATAATGCGCCACCATCTGCTGGGTGAAATCGTCCGGCTTGTTCGACAATACTGCAAGCCGGTAATTCTGTTCGCGCAACGCCGCAATTAATTCCGGGATACCGGCGTACAACCGTGTTTCATCGAAACAATGCGCAGCGTAATGCGCCCGCATTCGTTCCCGGACTGCGTCAACCAACTCTTGTCGGTCCGCCGGCAATGCCCGCGCACACAGCGTCCGCGCTCCATCGCCGACGAGGTGCCGGTATTTATCGCGCGGATGCGTGGGGCAACCAACTGCGACGAGAGCGGCATTGGTCGCGTTGGCTAAATCGGCCAACGTGTTGGCCAAAGTTCCATCCAAATCAAACAACACGGCGCGCACAATTTGTTTCATAACGACTTCTCTACCAAAATAGCCGTTTCTCAGAAAGACTTGATTCCCACGCGGATTTGCCCACAATCACCGGCATGAAACGCGCGGTCCAATCAACGTGGGGCGGACGGTTTGCCACCGGGCCGACCGATGCCGTCCGGCAATTCACCGAAAGTGTCAGTTTCGACTGGCGGCTCTACCGGCAGGACATTGCCGGCTCCATCGCTCACGCCCAAGGTTTGGCCAAGGCCGGCCTCATCACCAAAGCCGAAGCCGGCAAGATTGCGCGTGGCCTCGAAACCATCCAGCGTGAAATCGATGCCGGTATGTTTAAGTGGGATCCCGCGCTTGAAGATGTCCACATGAACATCGAAGCCGCGCTCATCAAAAAAATTGGTGCTGCCGGCAAGAAGCTGCACACCGCGCGGAGCCGGAACGATCAGGTGGCGACGGATGTTCGTCTCTGGGTTGGCGACACCGCCGTCGATCTCATTGACCAGATCCGGAAACTGGAGTGCGCCTTGGTGCGGCTCGCTGAGGTTAATCAAGTAGTCGTCATACCGGGCTACACGCATTTGCAACGGGCGCAGCCGGTCGCGTTCGCACATCAGTGCCTCGCTTACGTCGAGATGTTTGAACGTGATTTTCAGCGGTTTGCCATTAGTTGTGGCAGTGCCAGTCAGGATAGTCCGCTCGGGTCAGGCGCGATTGCCGGCAGTACATTGCGACTCGACCGCTCCCACGTCGCCAAGCTGCTCGGATTTGCCGACGTCACTCAAAACTCCATGGATGCGGTCAGTAACCGGGATTTTGTCTTGGACTTCCTCTACGCTGCGGCAGTTACCGGTCTACACCTGTCCCGGTTGGCGGAGGATTTGATTTTGTGGTCGAGTGCTGAATTTGGATTCATCACGATTGGCGATGCGTACACCACCGGCTCGTCCTTGATGCCGCAGAAGAAAAACCCGGACATTTGTGAGCTCACGCGCGGCAAGACCGGCCGGCTCTATGGCAATTTGGTCGCGGTGCTGACGATGTTGAAGGGTTTGCCGATGGCGTACAACCGGGACATGCAGGAAGACAAAGAGCCGTTGTTCGATTCCGCCGACACGCTGCTGGCGACGTTGCGCGTGATGGCGGACATGCTCCGGCATATCACTGTCAACCGGCAACGGTGCGCTGCTGCCGCCAGCGACCCGGCCTTGTTGGCGACTGATTTGGTGGATTTTTTAGTAAAAAAAGGAACGCCATTCCGAGAGGCCCATCACAGCGTTGGCGCGCTCGTGGCCGAGGCAGAAAAAACCGGTACCCCATTGCCAAAGCTTGCGGGTCAGAAATATGGACCGGTCGCCGCGAAAGTGTTTGACCTCCGGCATGCGTTAGTCGCGCGGAAGGCTATTGGCGCGCCGTCACCGGTGAACGTCCGCACGCAAATCGCGCAGTGGAAACAGCGCCTTAAATAATTCAAGCGCAGCCGGCGAGTTTGTAGCCGAAAATTGCCAGCAGTTCACGGGTGATGGTGATTTGCGAAGTTAGATTGCTCCAGAAACTGTAGCGCAGGTAGGCAAACCAACCGGGGTAAGCCTCGGCGCTAATGCTCGCTGCGTCCAAACCGGCCACGCTCTCGAAGCCTTGCTTACGGAAACACAGCATCGCACGCCGCACGTGAAATCCCGACGTCACAACCAGGACCGGCTCGCGGACTGTCGCCGTGCCGAGGAGTTGGCGGATATTACCGGCCTGTTGATATGTGTTGCGCCCGTGTGTTTCCATTAAAATGCGGTCGGCTGGGATGCCGCGTAACACTAATTCATCACGAAACCGTCCGACGCTGCTGTGTTCCGGATCACGATCAGCCGGCATCGCAACCACAAACGTCGTGCCGGTCAGACCCCGACCAAATTGCGCGGCATAATAGGCGCGAATCAAGCTGGACTCGCTAGGAATCCCGCCGCCGCTGAGTACGATTACGTACCGTGGTGTCTCCTGCGGATAGCAAGCCGTGCCGTTGAGCCAATCCCGTAATGCTTGCGGTGTGCCGGTAAGCGCCAACAGCAGTTGCGATAGAAAAAACACGCCGGCCACCAGCCAGAAGCGTCGAGTCCATGAAAGATTCATTAATCGTCATCTTACCGCAACTAGTGACGGTAAGAAAAGTCTTCTCCGTCGGCCAACCGCTATGCTACATACTACGCCTTCAATGGAACTGATTCGACAAGCCGTTGACCTGTTTCTGCATTTAGATAAACATTTAAATGCGGTTATTCAAGATTATGGCTTGTGGACGTATGTAATTTTATTCCTGATTATTTTTTGCGAGACGGGTTTGGTTGTAACACCGGTGCTGCCTGGGGATTCCTTATTGTTTGCTGCCGGTGCTTTGTCGGCGACGGGGCCGTTGAGTCCAGTGTGGTTGATGGTGTTGTTGACCGTCGCGGCGATTTTAGGTGATACAGTGAATTACTGGATCGGACATTTATTTGGGCCGAAGCTGGCAGAAAAATATCCGCGCGTAATCAAGAAGGAGTATCTCGATCGGACCCATGCATTCTATGAGAAGTATGGTGGTGAGACGATTATTCTTTGCCGGTTTGTGCCGATTGTGCGAACGTTTGCGCCGTTTGTGGCCGGTATTGGCAGTATGACTTACGGTAAATTCATCGCGTATAACATAATTGGCGGTGTAATCTGGGTCGTCCTCTTCATACTAGGCGGTTTTTGGTTTGGGCGATTGGAATTTGTGCAGAAGCATTTCGGCTTGGTTGAGTTGGCGATTATCATTCTATCGGTCTTGCCAATAGCGATTGAGTTCTTGCGTAGACGTAGGGAAGTGTGATTAAGTAATCGCAGTCGGGTTCGGGACGTAGCGCAGTTTGGTAGCGCGCTTGGTTCGGGACCAAGAGGTCGCGGGTTCAAATCCCGCCGTCCCGACCAATTTAATGGAGGGTTTATGAAACGTAGCACTTGGATGTTATTGTTGTGGGCGTTGCCAACGGCGACAATTTTTGCCGCCAATATACCAACTGCCAAAAAAACTGCGGAACTCGCCGGAATCGAAGCCAAAACCGACGGTCAATTCCGGATCATTCGCTTGGAAGGCGAAGAAGCGGACAGTGATTTGCGCCCGCGCCAATGGGACGTCACTGTCTATGACACTCAACGCGGCAACCATGCCACGACTTTTCGCTTCAAAGACGGCGTAGCTGTCAGTGTGGCTGGAGCAGTCCGTGTGTTTGATGACGCGCGCTGGACGCAGTTCGGTCGTAATTTTACCGGTTACGAGCCATCTGAAATTATTCAACTCGTTCGCTGGAAGCTCGACTCAACCGATGCGCTAAATCGCATCGCCGTGTTGCCGGGTATGGACAATGTGCAAATAACCGATGTGAAAATGGTCTTACGCAAATGGAGCGACGGCGATGTCGCGCCGGTCTGGCGTGTGAAAGTTAAAGCGCGTTCGAAACGGCAACCCGGTCGTGAAGGTTGGATCGGCGTTGTGGACCTTAGCGCGGAAACCAGCGAAGTTATTCAAAGTACATTACGACCCGAACGGATAGCGAACTAACCGGCTCGTAATGCGGCGTCGCGCGCACGTTTTTTATACGGGTCGAGTGCAGGGTGTTGGCTTCCGGTACAGCGCGCGTGAAGTCGCGTGTGGTTTCGAGGTCACCGGCTTCGTCAAAAACCTGCCGGATGGTCGCGTTGAACTGGTTGCCGAAGGTGAAGCGACTGAATCAGAAGCATTCCTTGCCGCGATTCACGATACGCAACTTGGTAACTATATCCGGACCGAGAATGTCGATTGGCAGACGGCAACTGGCGAATTTACCAGTTTTGAGGTTCGACGTTAATGAACGCGATTCGTACTGAAAATTTAACTAAGAAATATACGCTCGGATGGCACAAGGGACGATTGCTTGCGTTAGACCGCCTTAATCTCCAGGTCCGGGAAGGCGAAGTCTACGGCCTGCTTGGCCCGAACGGCTCCGGTAAGAGCACAACCCTCAAATGTATCCTCGACCTCGTGACTCCGACTGACGGCGCAGCGTGGCTTTTCGATGTGCCGTG
>JBAXAT010000014.1:0-11799 GCA_037142335.1 Verrucomicrobiota bacterium
GCCGGTGTTGATGAGTTCGCCGCGCATGGGTTATTCGCGAGGCGAGTTGTTCTCGCCGGCCGTGTGCGGCATGATTTCTTTTGGCACGTTGACCGGACGGTAGCTGTAGTTCCCGACCGTGCCGCCAATCTGATACTCGAAAATATTTTTCAAGAACCACGTGACAATGTTGATACCGGGTAGGTTTTTCAGAAACTGCCCTTGCACGCGGAAGTCTAACTTTCCATCGAAACCGATTTTTCCGTGGCTAGTGATGGCGAATGCGCCGGCATCGATCTTTAAGTCATCAGTTTTGACAGCCTCATCGGCAATGACAAATGTCGCAGTGGCTTTGGTCGCTTCAGCGGAACCGACGCCGGGCGCGATGTCGTTCAGGATGTGTGATAAAACCCCAAAGGCGGGAATTTCCCACAACACGCCGTCCTCAACAGTCAACTTGCCATCGCCTTTAATGCTGGCGAGGTTGCTACCGTTGCCGGTGATTGAGGATTGGCCGGTCAGAAAACCGGTTGTCTTGACGGGCTTGCTGTGAATTGCCGTAAACAGCGGATGCACTGCCACGCGTTCGGTGACAAAATCAAACCGGTAGGCCGCATCGTTGGCGAGCGAGAATATCGCCTTGCCATAGAGTTTGCCGGTGTAAAAATCGGCGGCAAAGTTTTCGATAGTCAGTGTATTATTAGTGACAGCGAGATCGGCCGTTGCCCTGTCCGCGGCAAGCTTCCAGTAGACAAATTCTTCATTGCTGACGTGCGCTTGCCAGCAGGAATTCGATGGCGCATCCAAATCAATTAACCCTTTCGCCGTCGCTATCGTGCGCGGTCCAAACCGGTAGGTACGCATTAATTCACTGGCCTTCGGGCCGAGCAACGGCGCTGTCTCCAGCGGGTTGGCGGTGATGTCCAAGCCGAAAGTTACACGGTGCATGATGAAATCAGCGAACAGGTTGCCGCTGATATCGCCTTCGTTGCGGTGCAATAGCATGTTGCGGACGTCAAGTTGGTTGTGGCGGAGTTTTAGCTGACTCGTGGTTGCATTAAACGCCACGCCCCGGTAGGTGCATCGGCCAGTTGTCACAGTTGCGTCGTAGGTGAAGGCGTCAGGGTCCACAAAATCGCCGCTGACCGATGCGACAATGTGCGGCGCTCTTTCAAACCAAGATGGCTCGACTACTTGCCGTGGTCCGGAAAACATCAATGGTAATAGTTTGCATGGGTTGAGCGTGCTGTCGAACTCGTATCGGAAATCGCTTGTCTCAATGTTGTATTGCCCGCGGCCGGTTAGTTGCCCTTCAGCCATTACGATTTTTGCGTCAGAAATCTTCATGAGTGGGCCGTGATTCTCGAAATTGAACGCCACCGAACGGAATGCTACCGTTCGCAACTCCAGCGAGCCGAATTCAATGCGCCCTTGCAAGACCGGTACGATTCCGGTCTCCACCGACAGGACGTATCTAGCCGAAATACGCGGCGGTGCGAGTACGCGAAAATCGCGGAGTGTATTTTGAATAGTCACCGGCAACGTTGGCAAAAATAGATTCGGGTCGAGACTGCTGGCCAATTGCAGATCGAACCCGCCGCCCAACGCATCATATCGGCCGGTCACTGCCAATTCGCCGTGGCCAACGCGCAGTCGGGCCTCCCGGATATCGATGGCGCCATCGCGCATTTCCATGGCAACAGCGAGTGACTCGATGTTGATTTTTCGATAAGACACCTCTGTCGCCGTGAGTTTAGCAATGACGTGACTGCCGATTGGATCGGCTAGATCCAAGTCAAAGTTAATATCTAATTGTGGTAGCTGTTCGCCGCGCAGGTTGCTGAGTTAACGCAGAGCCTTGGTAACAGCCACAAGGTGATTTTGGTTTGTCGGCCCTCTTCTGAGGGCCAAGGTGTCGGACTGGAGCTTGATTCGGCCGCTCATGTGCATCCGGATTCCAGAGTAGATGCCAGTCAGTTTATCTAACTGAATTACACCTTCTTCCGTAAATCGCAATATTGCCGAAGCTTCGGATGCGGTAAAAATTTCCGGTCCGATTTCATCTGCTGGGGTTGGTAAGATAACTGTGGCGTTGGCGATGCGGAGATCATTGATAGCGTTTTCACCGCGCAATAGCCGGTGCCAACCCCAGTCGATTTGCAGTCGGTCAATGCGCGCGAGGACACGATCGGGTTTGCGCGCGTCAGCAAGGGCGGCATCGGTGGCGATCACGCCACGGAGAATATCGAGCTGGATAGATTTGAAATGTGCCGCAATGCCACGCTGAAGTAATTGTGCTTCGACGCGTCGTGTTAGAAATGGCGGTAAGGCGTGCCGATCGAAATAAATCACGACCGCTATCAGCAATCCCATTAGTAGCAGCAAACCGCCGGCAATCAGCTTTAAAAAAGTCTTCAACGCTTGCTGAACTTAATCATGTCGGCTGCCAGCGTCAACGCCGATAATGAAAAATACCGGCTATGGCGTTGTGATCAGCAATGGTTGCGTCAGCGTCGTGACGCTGGTCGCCGGTAGTTGAAATAGCAACTCAACATTACTAGCTGTCGCTTGGCCGTTGGTAGTAATTGCAAGCCAATGGGTGGTGTCGTCGATAGTGGCTTTGATGATGTAGCCTAAGCTGGCATCCTGTGCGGTCTTTGGCCGGCCAAATGAATCTGCTGGTAATTTAGCCAAAGAAGCCACAACGGCATTCACCGCGTTCGTATCCAGCGCGCCGGACGAGGGCGCAACCAATTTCCATTTACCAGCCTCGCGCGCCACCGTCACATTACCGGCGATGAGTTGCGTAATATTCTCAGCCGTTAAATCAAACACCGACCGGGAACGCAATGCAGCGTAATTTGCGGGTAGCTGATCAAGCAAAGTGGCTTCCACGCCGTAGATGAATTCCTCACCGACACACTTAACGAAGCACATAGTGTTGGAGGTGTCCACTGAACCAACTAGCAACACATTCGTTCCGGTGCCGGTCAGTGTTATCGTTGTGGCGGGTGTGGCGAGGCCGTAACGCTGTGGCTCAGTTGTCACGTCGACAACAAATTGTTTGGCGCGCATGCTGGTTAGATCGTTAAGAAATCGATTGACCGACGCTTCCTCAGCGGCCACGCTAACCGGTGCGGTCAATTTCCAGCCTTGTGCATCGCGTTGAAGTTCAAGTTTGTCCGCGCCCCGTACAATGGCGATGGACTTCAAGCTGGCCGGCTTAAACGCCAGTACCCGTGGGTCGCGCAGGTCATTGATTTGGACGGCGAACTTTTTAGCCGGTTCGCTGGCAATGGTAAAAATCGAATCAGCGCTCTTGAGTTTGGCGTAAACCTTGTTGGCGTCATTGGTCGGGGAACGTCCAAGCAGCAGCGTCTTGCCTGTCTCACCGGAAAAGACCGTTACTTCGCGGTCGGGTTCGTCGAGGTGGAAATTGTGCAAATCTTTCGGGTCTTCGCTGACGAAATCCTGAACCCGTAACCCGGCCAGCCCGCTCAATAATTCGCTGATCTTGTCCTGGTCAGCACGTGCAGTTAGCGGGCGCACAATTGCCCAGTGCGCGTCTGACTTTTTAAGTTCAATCGCGCGGTTGGCTGGTCCAATTTCGAGGCGTGTGACCGAGGCCGGCGTAAATTCAATGGCTGTCCGGCTGCGCAACGCGTCGAGACTCTGCGTGGCACGGTCGTAAAGCGATACCGGCGCGACGCAGACTTCCCAGCGGCCGGCGACTTGAACGTACAACGCATTCTTTGTTGGCGTTTCATTGCCGATGAGCAGCGTGACCGGGCCAGACTTAGCCTGTAGCTTAATACTTGCACGCGGCGGTTCGAGACCGAAGACAGCAAGACTAGCGCCATGCAAATCCAACGTTCGACTGCGTTCAACAAACTCCAATTCGTCGAGCGTGGAACTGACCGCACTGAAATCAGCGCGGACAGCGATGGGCTGTTTGATATCCCAGTTATCACCGGTTTTCTCTAGAACGATGGTTTGGTTGGAGCGTACTAGCTCGAAATGACTAACTTGTTTAGTGTCGAGGTTGAGGAGGCGCTTGCTTTGGATTTCCCGGTCAGATGTTGGGGTTCCTTTAAAATAATCCCACACTACTAAGCCGCTGCCGATGCCGGCCAACACGACAAGAAAAAGTGTTTTCCGGAAGTTCATACTATTATTTCCGTCGTCGCAACCAGACGCTCAAGCCGATGATGCCGACGAGCAGCGGCAAGCCAGCGATGGTCAACGCGTAGACGGCGTTGAGTTCGTTCGGCGAAATATCGAGCCGGAATTCCTCTGGCACCTTCGGGCCGACAGCGAGGAGTTGCTCGCGTTTCAGTAGCCAGTTCAGACCGCTCATAAAAAAGTCGAGGTTGCCGGCAGTGAGTACGCTGTTGTCTACGAAGCTTGCCGTGCCAACAACAATCATTCGCGTTTCGCCGAGATCTACGTCCGCGCCACGGGGTTGGCCGGTTTCCACTGCGACCGCCAGCGACAACGGTCCGGCAATGTCACGGAAAGGATCTTTTGAAACCTGATTGCTGCCGAGATCTGCCTTGCCCCAAAACGCGGCCGAGGCAGTGGCGAGTTCGGTTACGCGGGGCTGATCGGTACGGCCGGGGTCAGTCTTGGCCTGGCGCACGGACCGGCAATACAGGAATTCCGTGTTTACATCTGTGAGTTTTGCCGTGACCGGGTGGTGTGCGTAAGTTGTGGCGATGGCATTCACGTCGAACTGTTCCGTGCCGAGCACAACGACCTTACGTCCGACGAGGTTATCGTCCACTTGCACGCCCCATTTTTTTAGGAACGTTTCCAACCCACTCTCGGTTTTTGGGTCAAGCATGACCAGCAACCGACCGCGATTTTTCAAATATTGGTCAAGGACCGTTTGCTCGGCGACAGAAAATTTTGTACGCGGGCCGGCAATGACAATGGCGTTGGCGTTGGTGGGCAAGGCCTGTTGTTCCTGCCAATTCCATTTTGCGACTTTCAAATTGTCGCGTTTGATGTAGGTGGCAAGCGTCGAGTAACCGGCGCGCTGATCGAAACTTTCCGGGTCGCGTTCGCCGTGGCCGGTCAGGAAGTAGATGGCCGGTGGTTCGCCTTCGGTTACGGTCTGAATTGCTGAGAGAAACGCACCCTCAGCTTTGAACGCCTTGATACGTGGCGGCGCGCCATAGCCCATGCCGGTTTCCATCTCGACCAGTTCGTCTTTGCCGACGTATTTATTCCGTGTGCCACAGGCAAAAATCACCAAGGCCGGCTCGCGTACGTCAAATTTGTATTTCTCAACCACCTGTTTGGCTCGCGCCAGGTCCCGGTCGGGATCCACGTACTCGATTTGCAATTTGTCCTGGCCATAGAATTTGAACTCGGTCAGCAGGTGGCGGACATCCTGAAAGATTTTTTCTTCCAGATCGCTTTCGGCGCTGGGCTGAAGATAAACAATGACCTTAACCGGCTCTTTCAATGCACCGAGTGCCTGATGGGTTTTGTCAGAGACTTTGTAGTAACCAGATTTTGTCCAGTCAAACCGACTATAATGCCGGCTGACGAGCCAGTTAGCCATCACCACTAACGCGAGCACAGCCAGAATCTGCACGAGCACATTGGCGCTGATGACGAGGCGGCGACCTGTGGAAGTTGGTTCAGCCATGGCTACCTCCACTTCCTAGATTCGACGATTCGCGTAGTTGTGAACAGCGCCCACGCCGTCGCGCTCAAGTAATAGACAACCGGCCGCACATCCAAAATCCCGCGCGAAAAATTTTCCATGTGCTCAAATGCCGAGATCGCCCGCACAATTCTGCCAAGCTGTCCGCCTTGAAATAGAGATGACAGCCAGTTTGTTACGATTAGCAAAAGAAAAACCGAAGCGAATGACATCAAGGCTGCCGCGACCTGATTCTTTGTTAGCGACGACGCCAGTAAGCCGAGTGCGATCAAAAATTGCCCAATAACCAACACGCCGACGTAGCCACTTGCAATCGGTCCAAGGTCAAGCGCCGAAGACGCACCGGCAAAATGCCTGAGAATGACTACGTAAAAGACGGTTAGTCCCCACATCAACGCATAGAGCATCACCGCGCCGAGATACTTCGCGAATACCACCTGAAAATCTGTGACCGGGGCCGTCATCAACATCTCAAGCGTTCCGGCGCGCTTTTCCTCTGCAAGTAGCCGCATCGTAATTGCCGGCACAATAAAGAGCGATGGCAGCCAAAACATTTTGAACAGGATGATCATTGCCGTGACCTGCTTTGGCCCGGTGGCTAGCCAGCCGACTACGACCGCAAACGTCACGCCCATGACCACCAAAAAAAACATGATCACGATGTAACCGAGCACCGACGCGAAATACGCGTTGAGCTCCCGGCGTAATAATGCCAGCATGTTTCTCATCGCAACCCGCGCTTTGATTCGCGCCGTTCTTCCTCAGCCTCGTCTTCCTCGCGCATCACCTGCACAAAAATGTCCTCCAGTGACGTGCGTTGCCGGACCAACTCACGTAATGTCCACCCGCTCGCCGCTACCGCTTTGAAAATTTCCTCGCGTGGATCAGTCCCGACTTGCGGCTCCACCGCCACGCGCACAAACTCATCAGTCCCGGCGGTCGTCTCCACGCCGGCCACGTCAGCAACGGCGCGTAATTTCGCTGCCACCTCAATCGCCGGGCCGCGTACTTCTACATTTATCAAGCCACCGGCATGAAAAGTCTTCACTAAATTCTCCGGCGTGTCCGACGCCAAAATTCGCCCTTTATTGATAATGATAACCCGGTTGCAGGTCATCTCTACTTCCGTCAAGATATGCGATGAAAGCAAAATGGTATGTCGCTTGCCAAGGTCTTTGATGAGTTGCCGGACTTGTCGGATTTGTACTGGATCCAAGCCGATGGTCGGCTCGTCGAGGATGAGCAGGTCCGGCTCCGCCAATAACGCATCCGCCAATCCGACACGCTGACGGAAACCTTTTGAGAGCTGCCCGATTATCCGGTTGATCACTTCGTCCAAGCCGCATTGTTTGACCACTTCTTCGAGGCGATCTCGTCGTTCGCCGCGTGGCACGCCTTTAATTTTCGCGCGGAACTTCAAGTATTCCGCCACGCGCATATCCACGTACAACGGATTATTTTCCGGCATATAGCCAATGTGCCGGCGGACTTCGAGTGAATCTTCAAACACATCTAACCCAGCCACCTGCACATGTCCGGCGGAGGCGGGGATGAAGCCCGTCAGAATGCGCATCGTCGTGGACTTACCGGCACCATTTGGGCCGAGGAACCCGACGATTTCGCCACGATTGACGGCGAATGACACACCATCTAGCGCGGTTATGCCAGCGTAGCGTTTCGTTAGATTCTCGACATTGATCATCGGTTGCATGTGGTCACTTACGGAAGAACAGCGCCATAACTTCTAGCAAACTGCCGCCTCTTTGACAAGCGGTCACAGCTTTAAACGCAGGATACGTTTCAGCACCGGCGCAACGCCATCGGCCATCTGTTTGAAACCGAGGTCGGTCAGATGGACGCCATCCACGGACGGATGATCCTGTTCGAAGCCGATTATCTTTCTGGCATCGAGCAGATGGACATTCTGGTCACCTTGCCGGCGCATCTGCCGGCATGTGTCGATCACAATCGCATTCATTTCATTATGCGACTGACTGCCAAGGTAATGCTCACTCGCATATCGCAACTCTGTCATTAACAATAATGGCAACTTTGGACGGCATTTGCGAATGGCGTCGAGGAACGGCACATAGCCGGTTTTCATCCGCGCCAATCCCATGTTGGCAACGCAATCCACAACAAGACACGCCATGTCCAACTCGTTGAATAACGGAACAAGTTCTGGATCGCACTGACCGTTGCCGGAGAAACCGAGGTTGACAATATTGATGCCGAGTTGCCGGCCAACTACCGGTACCCAGCCTGTTGAAACGCGTGACGAACATCCGCCGTGCGTAATCGAAGTCCCATAGACCACGACAGTCTTCTTTAAGCGGTATGGCGACGGCGCAGCCAGCTTCACGCCGGGCGCGAGGCCGATTTCAAAACGCACCAAATCATTGTAGGCCGGGAAGTAGATTGTGAACTCGCGCATTTTCTTTGGCAGATCGGAAACAAGCGTGACAACGTATGGTTCAGTAACATGGCCGGGCCGTCCAATATTCCAGAATGTCATTTTCTTTGGTGGCCCTTCATACAAGTCGAGGCCGCTACAGCCGACAGCGCACATGTGTGTCATGGCTAAACCGGCGTCACCGCGGCTGTGCTGGACGCGCGCCCGGAGTGTTGGTGAATCCGTCTTAAACCGCACCCGTCCGCCGCTCGGCATTGTCCCTAAAATCCAAAGTGACTCCCGTAGGGAGGTTTTGGCCCGGACTGGCAGCCGGTAAAACGCACCACCGTTTTCCTTGAACCACGGCAAACCATCCACGGCGAATGGTTCGTTGTTTACGGTATGCCACGTGATGCTGTCTTCAGCTTTTACCGGGGTGGCTTTGAAATTCTTGTCGAGGTCTTCGATGCGTTTGCTCATAAAACTTTATTTCACCAGTGCTTCTAAGCTGCCGGCTTTCACAAGTTCGTCTTCCATCGCAATAATCTCTTTAATGTTCTGGAGGAACCATGGGTCAATCTTGGTGAGCCGGTGGATTTCTTCGGCGGTGAAACCAGCACGGAAGGCGTGCCGGATGTAGAAGACGCGTTCGGCGCACGGCGTGATGAGTTTGCGCTCGATTTCTTCACGGGGCCGGATTTCCCGGTTGCCGCCCCATTTGCCGCCGCCGAGGCCGTACGCGCCGATTTCAAGGCCGCGCAGGGCTTTCTGGAAACTTTCCTTGAACGTGCGCCCGATGGCCATGACTTCGCCAACGCTTTTCATTTGTGTGGTCAGCGTCGGGTCGGCCTGCGGGAATTTCTCGAAGGCGAACCGGGGAATCTTAGTGACGACATAATCAATGCTCGGCTCAAAACTTGCCGGCGTGGTGCGCGTGATGTCGTTGGGGATTTCGTCAAGCGTGTAGCCGATGGCGAGCTTGGCGGCGATCTTGGCAATTGGGAAGCCGGTGGCCTTCGACGCCAGCGCGCTGCTGCGACTGACGCGCGGATTCATTTCGATGATAACCATCCGGCCGTTTTCAGGGTTCACACCGAATTGGATATTGGAGCCACCGGTCTCGACGCCGATTTCGCGAATACAGGCGAAGCTGGCATCGCGCATGATCTGCCATTCTTTGTCGGTGAGCGTTTGGATTGGCGCAACTGTGATTGAATCGCCGGTGTGCACGCCCATCGGATCGAAATTTTCAATGGAGCAAACGATAACGCAATTGTCGGCTTTGTCGCGCATCACCTCGGTCTCGTATTCCTTCCAGCCGATGAGCGATTCTTCAACGAGAATCTCGGTGACCGGCGAGGCTTCGAGGCCGCCTTGCGCCATGGCGTCAAACTCTTCCCGGTTGTAGGCGATACCGCCGCCGGTGCCGCCGAGCGTGTATGCTGGGCGGATGATGACTGGGAACCGGCCAATTGTGCGCGTGACCTCCCGGGCTTCGTCGAGCGTGTGGGCGACGCCGCTAACCGGTAAGTCGAGGCCGATTTTCTGCATCGCCACCTTGAATTTCAGCCGGTCTTCGCCTTTTTCGATTGCCTCGGCTTTCGCGCCAATCATTTCAACGCCGTGTTTCTGGAGGACACCGGCACGCCAGAGCGCCATCGCGACATTGAGACCGGTCTGGCCGCCGAGCGTTGGCAGGAGCGCGTCCGGTTTTTCTTTTTCGATGATTTTCTCAATGGCCGCCGGCGTGATGGGCTCGATATACGTCGCGTCGGCAAACTCCGGATCGGTCATAATCGTGGCCGGGTTGGAGTTGACGAGGACAACTTTGTAACCTTCTTCGCGGAGGGCTTTGCAGGCTTGGGTTCCAGAGTAGTCAAACTCGCAGGCTTGGCCGATCACGATTGGTCCACTGCCGATAATCAAGATTTTATGGAGGTCAGTCCGTTTTGGCATGGTTAATCGATTACACGGATTCTCCGGAATTTTCCATCCAAAACGATGGATTGATTGCCGGCCAGCCTCCGGTATGATGTGTGGTGAACAAGCGAAAGGACGCGCAATATGGCGGATAATTTTACCGAAGTAACTTCCCAGTCATGGTTGGGGCGGATTGGCAATTCCATCAAAGGTATTTTTTTCGGGCTGCTGCTCATCGGCGGCGCGGTGATTTTATTGTGGTGGAATGAAGGCCGGGCGGTGACGCGCATCAAAGCGCTCCGTGAAGGCAGTCACGTCGTGGTGTCCGTTGGCTCCGACCAAGTTGATGCTGGCAACGAAGGCAAGCTCGTCCATATGACCGGCACGGCAATCACCAGCGATGTGTTGACGGATGCCGAGTTTGGTGTGACGACGAATGTGTTGAAACTGGAACGCGTGGCCGAGATGTACCAGTGGACTGAGCAGAAAAAGAGTCAAACCACGAAAAACATTGGCGGCAGCTCGACGACCACCACGACCTACGATTACACGAAAAACTGGCAAAACCACCGCGTGGACTCCAGCCAGTTCAAACACCCCGAAGGCCACGCGAATCCGCTCGCGATGGCTTATCAGGAACGCCAACTAGTCGCCGGTAAGATTACAGCTGGAGCGTTCACGCTTTCAAAATCATTGATTGGTAAAATCGGCGGCGCAGTCGCTTTCCCGGTCACCGCTGCCGACGCGTTGCCGGCACCGCTGAAGGCCCGGAGCGAATTGGTAGACGGTAAAGTTTTTATCGGCACTAATGCCGCCGCGCCGCAGATTGGCGACCAGCGGATTTCATTTAAGGTGACCGGCGCGACACCGATCAGTCTCATCTCCCGGCAAGTGCAAAACACGTTCGAGCTGTACCGGACGAAAAACGGCGCGACGGTGGAGTTGCTGCAAGTCGGCACGTTCAGCGCCGACGAAATGTTCGCGCACGCCAAAGAAATAAACATGCTGTTGACGTGGGGCCTGCGCGTGCTCGGCTGGTTATTGATGTTCGCCGGGTTTGCGTTGATCTTTAACCCGTTGGTAGTCTTGGCGGATGTGCTGCCATTCCTCGGCGATCTGGCTGGCATGGGAACGTGGCTATTGTCGGTTCTGATGGCGACGCCGTTATCGTTGTTGGTTGTAGCGCTGGCGTGGATTTATTACCGGCCGCTGCTCGGCATCTTATTGCTTATCATTGCGGTGGCGATCCCGGTGGTGCTCATCCGCAAATTCAAGAAACAAAAGCCAGTCAGCTAATTCAACGTCCCGCCCGGCAGGACTGGGACAACCCCGGGCCGTTTGTCGCGGTTAACTTTGAGCCGGTTGAGAATGTCGACCAACGTAGCGTTGCCGGGATCCACTTGCAAGGCGGCTTCAAGCTTCGCAATCGCTCCAGTGAGATTGCCGGTGCGTTCGTGCAGCGCGGCGCAATTGTAATAAGCGCTGACGTTTTTTGGATCGAGCGCAATTACTCGGTCGTAAGCGGCTATGGCGCGGCTTGATTCGCCGGCGGCGGTAAGGACAGCGGCAAGATTGAAAATGATTGTGGTATTTTTCGGATCGAGTTGGGCAGCTTGTTCCAACGTCCGCGCGGCGGCTTGATGCCGGCCAAGTTTTTCCTCCAAGACCGCAAGGTTGAACAATACGGCGGTGTTGTTCGTGTCAATTGCGTGCGCCTGCCGGTATTTCTCGATGGCGTCGTTGGTTTGGCCAAGGCCGGTCAAGATGACTGCCCAATTAATGAAGACGGTTGGGTTGTTTGAATTGATAGCGGCGGCAACTGTTAGTTCCGGTA
>JBAXAT010000015.1:0-11264 GCA_037142335.1 Verrucomicrobiota bacterium
TTCCCGCGAAGCGTACCGCCGATGCCCACATGCGGTCTTTCTACCGCCGGACATGGCGCGTTATGATGAAGCCTCCCGAAAGGTCTTCGAGATTATCGAGCGCTTCTCTCCGTTGATCGAACCAGTATCGTGTGATGAAGCCTTCATCGATGTGACTGGCGCGCATACGCTCTTCGGTTCAGGCGAAGCCATGGCCAAGCAATTGCGAGCTTTGATTCACAAGGAGGTCAATCTCGCGGCTTCCGTGGGTGTGGCGCATAACAAATTCTTGGCCAAACTGGGGAGTGAACGTGCCAAACCGGATGGCTATTTTATCGTGCCGAATACGCGTGGCGGCGTCATCCGTTTTCTAGGCGCGATGAAGGTCGGCAACCTCTGGGGCGTCGGTAAGGTGACGGGCGAAGCCCTGATAGGTGCTGGCTATCAGACGGTCGCGGATATTCAGAAGGCCGATCCCCAAAAACTGGAAAAACTTTTTGGCACTCGTTTTATGGAGCACATCATGGCGCTCGCCTTTGGCGAAGACAGCCGTGCAGTTGAAACCGATAACTTTGAGAAAAGTATTTCGCGTGAATATACCTTTCTGACGGATTGTTCGGATCGCGAAGAGATACGCGACATCATCCGCGGACTGGTCGATGATGTGGGGCAGCGTGTGCGGCGCCAAGGTTATTATGTGACGACTGGACGTATCAAGTTACGTTGGTCGGATTTCAAGACGATCACGCGGCAAGCGCCCTTTGATGTGCCGGTGTGTGATGACTTTTCTTTTCGGGCACTGGCGCTCAAGCTTTTTGATGTCGAAAAGTTAATCCAACCTGTCCGCCTGATTGGTTTTGGCGTAACAGGGTTGAGTCCACATCCTCGCGAGCAGTTGATGCTCTTTGACAATGACCCCGCCAGTCGTGCAAAAAAAGAAAAGCTTTGCCGCGCGGTGGATGCGCTACGGGCAAAGCTGGGTGAAGATGCTGTTCGGCATGTCAACCAGACCCGGACCCCGCGTCATGATGCGGGAAGCAATTGACGTCCAGCTTCGAAGGCCTTGATATTCATATCGAGCAGCTTGGCAGGAATGCGTTCCTGCATGGCCTGCTCCCAGACGTTAAGTTCAAAGGGCATCAACTTAGAGATGGCCCCCGCGATGACCATATTCATGGCGCGTGTATTGCCGAGATTCTTCGCGATCGTGAGCGCATCGATGTATAACGCTCCCGGATACTCGGCCTTGAGCCTTTCGGAAAGATCGGTTACTGCGGCCTGCTGTCCGCTCGAGACGGTGATGGGGGTCATATTCATGTCATTGATGAGCACCTTGCCGGTCGGCGCCAGCAGATGACGCCAGCGCAGTGCCTCAAGCCGTTCAAACGAGACCAGCAAATCACTGGTGCCGTCCGAGATGATCGGCGAATAAACCTTGTCGCCAAAGCGCACTTGGCTGATCACGCTGCCGCCACGTTGGGCCATGCCATGGACTTCGCTCTTCTTGACATCCAGGCCGGCGAGCGCGGCTGTCTTTGCAAGAATGTCGCTGGTGAGCAGGATGCCCTGTCCGCCAACACCGACTAATGATACATTGACTGTCTTCATATTTTTCTCCTATCGGATCTGAGAGATGGCACTAAATTTGCAGACTTGCTTGCAGAGGTTGCAGCCTGAGCATTGCACAGGATCGATATACGCCTTGAAACGTTTGCCATCTGCAACAGCTTCGCCACGCTCAATCGCCGGGCAGCCGAGCTTGAAGCAGGCGCCGCATGCCTTACAGGTCGCGCTATCTACAGCGAAGGTGCCTGCGTTCATCAGTTTGGCTGCAAGCCTGCAGGGACCGTAGGCAATGATGACGGACGGTTCGTCGGCGTCGAGCGCCTCGGTCAGTACCTGTTCAAGTGCCTTCAGGTCATACGCATCGACGCGCACGACGCGCTTGAAGCCGATGCCCTTAGCCACTTCCGTTTCATCAGCATGCGCAGTTCCGACGATCTTGTGAAGTGGACGCCGCCGGTCACCGTGATCGAAGCCGAGGGCGACGAGCACCTATTCAATACCGCGGTCTGCCATGACGGACACCGGTTTATTCTCCTTTACGAAACCGACGACAAGCAGTGGACTCCCTTTACCTTCAAGTACTGCGAATCGAACGACCTCGTTCACTGGCGACGGATACCGGGCGCTGTTTATGGGCGCGAAAAATACGTCGGCGGACCGGCGCTGTACTTTGAAGGCGGTTGGTTCTACACGCTCTACCTGCAAGACTTGAATGGTTACTCCGGCGGAACCTGGGAAACCCGCGTCACCCGTTCCCGTGACTTATTGCACTGGGAAGACGCACCGGTGGAGCGCCCGTTTCTCGCTCCCGACTTGAGCCGCGTGTTCACCCACCAGCACCGGGGATTGTTTGCCGACCAGCAGCCCAGCCAACCGGTCCAGGTCCGCGAGATCAATGCCTCGGATGCGGAGATCTGCTACTGGCAAGGCCAGACGCTCGTGTATTTCAACGGTGGCGACCAGCAGACCTGCGGCGATCTGCAACAAGCCGAGTTTAACGGGACGCCGCGGGAGCTTCTGGAACGGTTCTACGCGGAGCCAACTGTACCAGTCCCCTCGCCTCGCCAACTCGCCATCCAGGAACGGCAATTCGGCGCGTTCATCCATTTCGGCATGGCCACCTGGTACGACGGTCCGGCGCGCGCTGTCTTTCCGGACAGCCTCCGGCAACCGTATGCTTTCAACATGGACGCGTGGGGGTTAATGGTCGCCCAACCGCCGGCCGCGACGTTTAATCCTACCCAGCTCAACCCCGAACAATGGGTGGCCACAGCCAAGGCGATGGGCGCGAAGCATGCCGTCCTCACCGCGAAACATCACAACGGCTTCTGCCTGTGGCCGACCCGCACCACGGCGTACTCCGTCGGCCGCAGTCCGTGGCGCGGGGGCCAGGGCGACGTCGTCCGCGAATTTGTCACGGCGGCCCGGCAACATGGCCTAGGCGTTGGGTTGTACTTCTCCGCCGGCGATGTCAATGCCGGTTGTTTCAGCACACCAGAGCCGCAGGGCCAGCGAAGACTCGCGGGCGATTTGGCGCGGTATTTTCCGCAGGCCAAGGCCCAGCTGCGCGAACTCCTGACTGAGTATGGCCCGCTGGACGAACTGTGGTTTGATGGCGCACTCGATCCGTTCGGCGCTGATGTGCTCCAGCCGGATGGAACACCAGTCGGCTCCGGATATTGGGATGAACTGGTGGCGTTGGTGAGACAACTGCAACCCGCCGCGGTCATCATGGGCGGTAGCCAGCCCGACTTGCGCTGGCCGGGCAACGAAGAAGGACTCGCGCCGTATCCGCTGGCGTGCGTGGTTGAGCCCGGCAAAGAGAAAGCCAATTGGGTCCCGCCCGGCACAGTTGGCTGGGTTGTTCCCGAGGCCGATGTCTTCACCCGCCCCACGTGGTTTTGGACTCCGGAGAGCGACGGCGCCCTGTTCGGGCTGGACCGTTTGCTCGACATCTATTGTCGTTCGATTGGGCATGGCGCGAATCTGTTGGTCAACATGACACCGGACCGGCGCGGCCTGATTCCGGACGCTGAGGTGACGCGACTGACCGAATTCGGTGCCGTACTTCAGCACCGGTTTGGAAACCCCTTGGCAGAGACCAGCAGTGACGGCCGTTGGGATGAGGGTATGACGCTGGATTTGGAATTTGGCCGGACAGCAACCATGCGCTGGGTGATCCTCGAAGAGGACCTTCGGTTTGGCCAACGGGTGCGCCGCTACCAGTTGGAAGCGCGCCGCAACGGTGTCTGGTCAGTCGTCGCCGAGGAGCTGACTGTGGGGCGACTGCGCATCACCCAATTGCCGGCCTCAGTGGAAGCGGAGGCCGTCCGCTTGCGGGTGCTCGACACAGTGCCCCTTCCTAAGGTAGGAAGGATGGCGGCAGGTTGAGATTATGAGCCGAGCAAACATTCTACTGATCATGACCGACCAACAGCGCGGTGATTGTTTGTCGTGCGCCGGGCATCCGGTCTTGTTGACGCCGAACATGGATAGTATTGCCGGCGCGGGTACGCGGTTTTCCCACGCCTACTCGTCCTGCCCGGTCTGCATTCCGGCGCGGCGGTCGTTGATGTCAGGGCAATTCCCCGCCACCCACGGTCTGGCCGGCTATCGCGACGGACTGGAATGGAATCCCGCCGCAACCTTGCCAGGCGCCCTCAAAGCGGCCGGATATCACACTGCGCTAACCGGCCGGAAGATGCATCTGCATCCGCTGCGCAAACGCTATGGGTTCGACCACATGGTCGTCCAATCTGGGATTGAACCAGCGGACTATGAAGCCTGGCTGGCGCAGCATGCCCCGCCGAGCGCAGGTGGGGTCCGCGGAGCCGGTATCACCCACAACGACCGGACGGCCCGGCCCTGGCATTTGGACGAAGCGCTGCATTTCACCAACTGGACAGCGTCGCAGGCAGAACATTTTCTCCGCACCACCCGCGACCCGAGTTGTCCGTATTTTCTCGTGGTGTCGTTTGCTGCACCGCATCCGCCGCTCGTGCCACCGGCATTTTATTTTGACCGGTATTTGCGGCAGGACTTACCCCCGCCGGTGATCGGCGATTGGGCGACTCCGCCGCCGAACAACGGCATTGGCCTGCCGGTGGAGTCACCCCGCGTAAATTTGACCGGCGAGACGCTCCGGTCTTGCCGGGCCGGTTACTATGGACTCATCAATCACGTTGACGACCAGATTCTCCGCCTGCTAAATCCGGTCGAGGGTCTGGTGGATGACAACACGATCATCCTCTTCACCGCCGATCACGGCGAGATGCTTGGCGACCATTACCTGTTTCGAAAATCGCTGCCGTACGAGGGCAGCGCCCGGATTCCGCTCCTGATTCGCGCGCCCAACATGCCGGCGGGACAGGTGGTGGAGGAAGCTGTTTGCCTCGAGGATCTGATGCCGACGGTGCTCGAACTGGCCGGCGTGGCAATCCCGGCATCCGTTGAGGGCCGCAGTCTGGTGCCGTTATTGCGCGGTGAACGGCCCGCGTGGCGGCCCTACCTGTACGGCGAATGCGCGCCAGCGATGCATTATCTTACTGACGGCGTAGAGAAGTACATCTGGTTTGTGGCTGACGGACGCGAACAGTTGTTCAATCTTCGCGAGGATCCGACCGAATGCCATGATCTCGCCGGTGGCGCTGCCAAGCGCGTCACGTTTTGGCGACAGCGGTTGATTGAGGAATTGCGCGGGCGACCGGAAGGTTTCACCGATGGGAAGCGACTGATCCCCGGTCGGCACTACGCGATTGTAATTCCGTCACGAGCATGAAGATGCAACCGAATATTTTAGTCATCACCACGCACGATACCGGGCGGCACTTCGGGTGCTACGGCGTCAACACCGTCCACTCGCCAGCCATCGATGGCCTGGCCGCGCTGGGGGTGAAATGCGCGAATTACTTCACAGCCGTGCCCATCTGCTGCGCTAGCCGGGCCACAATGATGACCGGCCGCTACCCGCAAAGTCACGGGCTGATGGATTTGTTCTTCCCGCCATTCGGCTGGGAAATGAAGCCCGGCGAACAACACCTCAGCCAAATCCTGCGTGCGGCCGGGTACCGAACACAGCTGTTCGGGATGCAACACGAGACCGGCCAAGTCGACCGGCTCGGGTTCGATAAAGTCTGGCATGCCGGCTGGCTGCCGGCCCCGGCAGTTGCGGACTCGGTCGCGGCCTTTCTCGAAAGTCAACCGGCCGAACCGTTCTACGCCCAAGTTGGGTTTTACGAGACGCACTCGCCGTATGGGGACCCGGATGGGAGCCGCGGCGTATTCGTCCCGCCGCAGCTCGTCCCCAACCAGCCGGCCCGCGATCTGCTCGCCAAGATTCAAGGTTCCGTCCGCCAAGCGGATGCCGGTGTCGCGACGATTATCGCCGCGCTCGCGCGCACGGGTCTCGCCGACAACACCATCCTGATCTTTACAGTGGATCATGGCATGGAGATTCCGCGGGCGAAATGGTTTCTCTACGACGCTGGGATTGAAATCGGATTGATTGTTCGTTGGCCGAACGGCGGGGTGACGGGCGGGCGCCAGTGTGACTGGTTGCTCAGCAATGTCGACTTTGTGCCGACGCTGTTGGATCTGGCTGCGGTCCCGATTCCCGGCAATATTCAGGGCCGGAGTTTTGCAAATGGACTGCGGGGCGTGGCCAGCCCGCCGCCGCGCCAGGCAATTTTCGGGCTTTACCAAAAATCGGAAAGTCGCTGCATTCGCACGGACCGCTACAAACTCATTCGTAATTTTAATTACGTGCGCGCCAATTGGGCGCAGGTGCCGGCGGACATCAGTGACCCAGCGCGTAACTTTCCGGTCTGGCCGGTCGAGTTATACGATCTCGTCGTCGATCCACTCGAAGCTAACAACCTCGCCGCTGCCCCCGAATTTACAGACATCCGGCGCGACCTGAGTAACCAGATGTGGGACTGGCTAGAGGCCGTGGATGACTACATTTTACGCGGTTCGCCGGCGGCGAACTATTACCAGCCGGCCATCGCAGATTACCGGATCCGGCAGCAGAAATAGGACGCCGATGCCCCAACCGAATATCATCTTTATCTTGCTCGATGATCTTGGCTGGCGGGATTTGACCTGCTACGGGAGCACCTTTTATGAGACGCCCAACCTCGACCGGCTCGCGACGGCGGGGATGCAGTTTACCAATGCATATGCGGCCTGCCCGGTCTGTTCGCCGACCCGGGCCAGCCTGCTAACCGGCAAGTACCCGGCAACCTTGGGCCTGACCGATTGGATTGACTGGGGAATTGCCTGCCATCCGCGCAAGGGACGACTAGTGGACGTGCCGTACATCAAGCAAATGCCGTTGAGCGAACATTGTCTTGCGCGGGCGCTACAGAAAGGCGGATATGCGACTTGGCACGTCGGCAAGTGGCATCTTGGCACGAAGGGATTTTATCCGACGGATCACGGTTTCGACGTGAACATCGGTGGCTGCGAATGGGGCGCGCCGACCAATGGCTATTGGAGTCCATGGCACTTGCCAACTCTCCCCGACGCCGCCCCGGGTACCTACCTCACCGATCATCTGACGGATAAGGCGATTGAATTGATCCGCCAGCATGCTAGCTCTGTTAAACCGTTTTTTCTGAATCTCTGGCATCACGCCGTCCACACACCCATCCAAGCGCCACCGGCCCTCGTCAAGAAATACGAGGCCAAGGCCCAGCGGCTTGGCCTCGACAAACAACAAGCACTCGAAACCGGCGAGCCGATGCCCTACGTTAATTCCGACAATCGCCACATCATTCGACGCCTCATTCAATCTGATCCGGTCTACGCCGCGATGATTGAGAATCTCGACACCAACATCGGCCGGCTACTCGCGGTGGTACCGGAGAATACCATCGTCATCTTCACCTCCGACAACGGTGGCCTGGCCACGGCGGAAGGTTCCCCGACGACGAATCGGCCGCTCGCCGAGGGTAAGGGGTGGATGTATGAAGGCGGGACTCGTGAACCGTTCCTCGTGAAGTGGCCGGGGGTAACGCAACCCGGGGCGATCAGCGCGGTGCCGATTACAAGCCCGGATTTATATCCGACGATTTTGGAGATGGCCGGGTTTCCGCCGCTGCCACAGCAACATGTGGATGGGACGAGTTTCGCTCCTGTGCTACGCGGTGCGACTCAGCACAGCCGGGCTCCGTTATTTTGGCATTATCCGCATTACGGTAATCAGGGCGGCACGCCGGGCTCCTCCATTCGGCAGGGCGACTGGAAACTCATCGAGTTCTTTGAGGATGGCCGGCTCGAACTTTTTAACCTGCGCGATGACATCGGCGAGGAACATAACCTCGCGGCGACGCAACCGGTCGTGACTCGGCGACTTCACGAGCAGCTTGTCGCATGGCGTAACAGCATCGAGGCAAAAATCCCGCAGTGCAATCCCGACTGGAAGGAATGACCGCCGTACCTACCAAAGCACCCAACATCCTTTTGATCATCGCCGACCAACTTTCCCAGTCGGCGGTCGGCGCGTATGGCAACCGGTATGGTGTCACGCCAAATCTCGACCGGCTCGCGGCTCGCGGCGCGCGGTTCACGGAATGTTACACGCCTTGCCCACTCTGCCAGCCGGCGCGTGCAGCGTTTTGGACCGGGCGGTTTCCACACGAGACCGGCGTGTTGTCCAATGGCCGTCAGGACCTGGTACCGCCGGTTCCTGCGAGCATGCCGACACTCGGAGAATTGTTTGCGGCGGCCGGGTATGACGCTGTGCACTTTGGCAAAACCCATGATGCCGGTAGTCTGCGCGGGTTTCGCGTCGAGCCGGAGCGGCCGGAGGCAGTTGAACCGCTTGGCCCGTGGCCCGTGACCGCGGACACGCTCCGTGACCGCGATACAACCGGGCGCGTGGTTGAATACTTGCGCGAACCGCCGAACGGACCTTTTTTGGCCGTGGCCGACCTGAACAACCCGCATAACATATGCGAGTATGTGGGCGCCTTTGCCGGCCCGCACGCCGATCCACAGATCCCGACCGGATTGCCACCCTTACCGGATAATTTCCGCGTAGCAAACTTTGCCGATCTGCCGCGGCCGGTGCAATACATCTGTTGCACCCACAACCGGCAGGCCCAGGCGGCTGGTTGGACGGAGACGAACTACCGCCATTACCTCGCCGCCTACTATCACTACGTCAGCCGCGTGGACGCCGAGATCGGGCGCATTCTTGACGCGCTCTGGGCGACGCCGGCCGGCCGCCACACGCTGGTCGTGTTCTTTGCCGATCACGGCGACAGCCTGGCGGGCCGGCAACTGGTGACGAAGCAGGTGAGTTTCTACGACGAGACAACGCGCGTGCCGTTCATCGCTGCCGGCCCCGGTGTGGTCAACCGATCGATTACCGGGTTGTGTTCACTTCTGGATTTATTACCAACGCTAACAGATGTTGCGGGAATCGAAGCACCGGGCGGATTATGGGGCCGGAGTTTATGGCCGTGGTTGCAGAACAAGCGCGCCGACACGCCGCACGACTACGTCGTCAGCGAATGGTTTACGGAATGGGGATTCACCGTTGAGCCTGGCCGGATGTTGCGCACGCCCGGGTGGAAGTACACGCGCTACTGCGAAGGCAACGGCGAGGAACTGTACGACCTGACTGCTGATCCCGGCGAAATCCGGTCGCTGGCGGTAACCGGTCACGCACAGCTCGCAGAGCACCGACGTTTGCTTGACGAACATTTAGCCGCAACGGCCGATCCATTCACAACTCTCGCCCCCAAAGTGGATACCCGGTGGCGGTCGCATCCGCCCGGCTACAAATTCCACAAATGGCCGGCCGCGCCGATGGAAGCCGCGAAAGCTGCGAAGGGTCTCAAATCGTGACGCCAACTTTTACACCCGGCGCGCTCTGGCTGGACGACCACGGCGTCCACATCAACGCCCACGGCGGCGGGGTGTTGTTTCATCAGGGAACGTATTACTGGTTCGGCGAGCACAAGATCGCCGGCCCCGCCGGTAATCAGGCACACGTCGGCATCCATTGCTATTCCTCGCGCGATTTGTCGGCCTGGCGGGATGAAGGCATCGCGCTGGCGGTGGCAACCGACCCGGCCAGCGAGATCGCGACGGGCGGCGTGCTGGAACGTCCCAAGGTGATCTACAACAGCGGCACAAAACAATTCGTGATGTGGTTTCATCTGGAGAAGCAACCTGGTTATGTGGATGCGCGCAGCGGCGTGGCGGTGGCGGATTCGCCAACGGGCCCGTACCGGTTCCGTCGGAGCGTGCGCCCGAATGCCGGGTTCTGGCCGGTTAATGTCCGTCCCGATCAACAAGATCCGGCCACCTGTGCCGCCGCCATTCAGGCGGGGGATAATTTCAGCAATGCCGAAAATGAGAAGACGCCCCGGTTCAACATTCTCGGCCGCGATTTTGCCAGCGGCCAGCACGCCCGTGACATGACGATTTTTCAGGACGCCGACGGGACCGCGTACCATGTGTATTCGTCTGAACACAACAGCACCACGCACATCGCCCAATTGAGTGACGATTACCTCCAGCACACCGGCCGCTATGGGCGCGTCTTCGCGCAGCGCTGGATGGAAGCACCGGCAATTTGCCAATCGCAGGGCCGGTATTACTTTCTCGCCTCCGGCTGCACGGGCTGGGATCCCAATCCCGCTCGCGCCGCCGTGGCGGATTCGATCTGGGGGCCGTGGAAGGAAACCGGCAACCCTTGTCACGGCGTTAATCCGCAGAATAAAATGGGGCCCGAATTAACTTACGGCGGCCAGAGCACGTTCATCCTGCCCGTAGCCGGTCAGCCCGGCGCGTTTATCGCCATGTTCGACATTTGGCGTCCGCAAAACGCGATTGATGGCCGGTACGTCTGGTTGCCGATCCAGTTTGACCAAGGTCGGCTGCGCATCGAATGGCAGAACGAGTGGGACTTGGCTTGGTTTAATGGGCGGCGGAATTCTCCGATTGTGTGACAATGACAATCGCCTGTTATTACTTCCCGAACTATCACCCGAATGACCTGCGCAACGAGCGACTGAAAGGACGCGGCTGGTCTGAATGGGAGTTGGTCAAGAACGCCCGCCCGCGGTTCCCTGGCCACCGGCTGCCGAAAGCGCCGCTCTGGGGTTACACCGATGAGTCAGACCCGCGCGTGATGGCACAGAAGATCGCCGCTGCCGCCGACCACGGGATCAACGCATTCATTTTTGATTGGTACTGGTACAACGACGGGCCGTTTCTCCAACGCGGCCTCGACGAAGGCTTCTTAAAAGCGCGGAATAATGACCGGCTAAAGTTTTCGCTGATGTGGGCCAATCACGACTGGGTGGACATTCACCCGTGGAAACGGGGCACGCCGCAGAAGGTGCTGTATCCCGGTCAGGTGACGCCGGCGACATTTGAGATTCTTTGTGATCACGTGATCGAACAGTACTTCCAACATCCATCCTACTTGAGGATTGAAGGAAAGCCGTACTTCTCTGTGTACGAGCTATTCCGGCTGGTGGAAAGTTTTGGGGGCGTCGACCCGGCGCGCGTGGCGCTTGACCAGTTTCGCGCCAAAGCCCGAGCGGCGGGGTTGCCGGGCCTTCACTTAAACGCCGTTACGTGGGGCGTGCAGATTTTGCCCACGGAACAGACCGTGAAGAATCCTGCGGAAATGATTGCGCGGCTCGGGTTCGATAGTGTCACGTCGTATGTGTGGATCCATCATGTTGACCTGCCGGCAA
>JBAXAT010000016.1:0-11093 GCA_037142335.1 Verrucomicrobiota bacterium
TTAACCCCCCTGCGCAAGCGTGATTCGGTGCCACAAAAGCAAGTTCCTATCAGTTGAATGCCGCCCGCATGAAAACGGCATTCATCAGCACCCGAAATTCGCGTTTTCCTGTGGAAAATCGCAAATTCTTCCCAGTTCCAATTTGGAATGGCGGTCAACCTGTCCCGTTGGGCATGATTCCAATTGGAATTGCCCTCAAACCGGCGGGTTTAGTGCGATTCCAATTTGCCGAGGGGGTGAACCTGTCCCGTTGGGCACGATTCCAATTGGAATTGTCCTCAAACTGTCCCGTCCAACGCAATTCCGGTTGGAATTGCCCTCAACGCCTCCGGTTTAGCCCCCACTCAAATTAACCCCCCTGCGCAAGCGTGATTCGGTGCCACAAAAGCAAGTTCCTATCAGTTCAGTTCAGTTTCAGTTCAGTTTCACAACAAATCGCCGGCGGTGGTCCGCCGGCTCAACCACAACGATAAACCAAACATCACCACGGCAAACCCGCCGGTCACCAGCCAAGCCACGGTCGCTGGCTCACCATACAAACCCGCCCGGAGTGCCGTTACGCCATACGTCAACGGATTCACGCGCATCACCCAGCCCAACCAGCGTCCCGCGCCGTCCGTTGGAATTGTGAATACCGCGCCGGACAGCAACCACATCGGCATTAGGAACAATGTCAAAATTGCGTGGAATCCAGCGGTCGAATTCATCGGCCAGGCAATCACAAACCCGAGTCCGGTCAGCGCAAATGACAAAAGAAATATTCCGCCGGTCAATTCCACGACCATCGCCACGGTGAGGTGAATTCCGGCGAACGGCGCCAATACCAGAAACACCCAACCTTGCACCAAAGCGAGTGTCGCTCCGCCGGCAATTTTGCCAAGCACCAACCCGAATCGGCCAACCGGTGCGACGAGCACACCTTGCAGAAAACCTTCCCGGCGATCTTCGATGACGGAGACCGTCGAGAAAATCGCTGTGAACAACAAAATCATCGCCATCGTCCCGGCGTAAAAATATTCGAGATATCCGTGACCACTCGGCACCTCTGTCGACTTAAACGATTTACCCAAACCCAGTCCCAGCAGAAGCCAGAATACGACAGGCGTTGCAAAGGCGCCCAGCACCCGGTCGCGCTGTCTGAAAAAGCGGACCATCTCCCGCCACCAGAGCGTGGCTGCCGGCAAGATCCAAGATTGTGTCGCATCGTGCATCGGCCTATGATTACCGATGCCGGCACCGGGCGCAACAAACAAAACGCCGGTGAAAAGATTGGCAATGCGGCAGACCGCTGGCTAGGATACAGGCGCTATGTCTGGTCATTCCAAATGGTCGAAGATTAAACGCTCCAAGGGCTTGCTCGACTCCAAGCGCGGGAAAATTTTTGCGAAATTTTCAAAGGAAATCGCGGTCGCGTGCAAACATGGCGGCGGCGATCCCGGTTTTAATCCGCGGTTGCGCACGATTCTACTCAAAGCCCGCGCCGCAAACATGCCGGCGGACAATCTTGACCGGGCCATCAAAAAAGGGACCGGCGAGCTGGCGGGCGTCAACTACGAGGAAATGATTTACGAAGGGTACGCGCCCGGCGGCGTGGCAGTGCTGGTCGAGGCGTTGACCGACAACAAAAACCGGACGGCCGGCGATCTCCGCGCGATTTTCACAAAGTACGGCGGTAATCTGGCTGGTGCCGGCGCAGTGAAACACTTGTTTCACCGGCACGGCCAATTTCTGATTGCTCGCGACCAGATAGGCGAAGATTCATTGCTAACTTTGGCACTGGAGGCCGGCGCCGATGATGTGCTGACGCATTCCGAAAATTATGAAGTCCTGACCGAGCCGAACCAGTTTGAAGCGGTGAGCAAGGTACTCGAAGTGAATAAGCTTAAACCGCAGGCTGCCGAGATTGCCTACTTACCGGCTCTCACAGTGCCGGTAACCGATGTGAAGGTTGCCGGCGCAGTGCTCAATCTGCTCGAGGCGCTTGACGATAATGACGATGTGCAAAATGTCTATTCCAGTGAAGACATACCGGACGCCATCATGGAAAAAGCACAACCGGAGGCCTCATGATGCGCATTCTCGGTGTTGATCCGAGCCTGCGATCGACCGGCTTTGGCGTGATCGACGTAGCCGGCAATGCCTTTACCGCTATCACGGCCGGCGAAATTCGCAACCCGGCATCTTTGCGAGCGTCGCTGTGCCTCGTGAAAATTGGCGCAACGATTGCAGATCTTATTACCCAATACCGGCCGGCGGTTGTCGCGATTGAAGGCTTGGTCTATGTCCAAAATACACAGATTGCGTTCACATTGGGCCAAGTGCGCGGCGTTATCATTGCCGGCGCTGCACAGCAGGGCTTGGAAATTTATGAATATGCACCACGTAAGGTGAAGCAGGCCGTAACCGGTTCTGGTGGTGCCGGTAAGGATCAAGTTGCCCACATGGTCAAAGCGCTCCTAGGCATGGCGGAATTGCCTCCACCTGACGCGGCGGATGCACTAGCGATTGCCATTACGCATGCACACAGCAGTCGTGGAATCACGACCGGCAAAGCGCAGCCGATTTGATGCCGGTAAGTTGTGAGTATCTTGCCGGTGGGGTGTGTAGATTTAATCCGGTGGCTGTTGCGCGCTTGTGGTTCGTAATTTACTCACCATCAACATCTGGTGTAAGTGCTTGAACGTGACTTGACACGGTGAGTTATTTTGGATATTCACAGCCGGAACGGTTACGATGTTTTTTAATTAATTAACTACCGGAAGAAAACCCATGGCAATAAAGTTTCGCGTCACCAAGGAAAAAATCCTCGACGGGTTGCAGCGCGTCCAAAACGTAGTCAGCACCCGCACAACGTTGCCGATTTTATCAAATGTATTACTTCAAGCTGGGAACAACGGCCTTAGCTTAACCACGACCGATCTCGACGTAGCTGTTCGCTGTAGTGTGGAGGCCGAAGTTAGTAAAGCTGGCGGGACAACTTTACCAGCCAAGCGCATTTTTGCAATTCTTCGTGAGGTTGCAGCGGCAGATATCGAAATTGAAGTGGACGAAAAAAATACCGCATCAATTCGAGCAGGTTCTTCATTTTATAAAATAATGGGCCTACCGGAAGAGGAGTTTCCGCGCTTTCCCCAAGCGGAAGGGAAGAGTCTAAAAATCGAACAAGTTGCTTTGCGTGATATGCTTAAGAAGACGGCTTATGCTGCTTCTTCGGACGAAACCCGGTATGTCCTTAACGGTGTTTTTATGAGTTTTAAGGGCGATAAACTGACTGTTGTAGCCACTGACGGACGACGCCTGGCTTTAGTTGAGCGTGATATGGAAGTCCCGAAAGGCGCAGAGGCGGAGCTCATTTTACCATCTAAGGTTGTAAACGAGCTATTAAGGCTTTTGACTGATAAAGGAGAGGTCCAGCTTTCAGTAAGTGAGAACCAAATAATCATCAGCTTCGATGGAACCACGCTGTGCTCCAAGCTCATTGAAGGAACATATCCAAACTTCAGGCAGGTAATCCCAACAGAAGCTAAAGAGCGGATTTCATTGGAACGAGAAGTGCTTCTTGGGGCCTTGCATCGGGCATCAATTTTAGCGAGTGAAAAACAACAATCCATCAAACTTAATTTTGCAAAAAACACTCTGACCATAACCGCGACATCTCCAGAAGTTGGCGAAGCCAAGGAAACAATGGCAATCAACTATAAAGGTAAGGACATCAATATTGGTTTCAACCCGCAGTACATGATGGATCCGTTGCGGAACCTGGATGCGGATGAAGTGTTTATCGAACTGACCGACGAACTTAGCCCGGGCGTTATCAAGGTCAACGAACCGTTTCTTTACGTAATCATGCCGATGCGGTTGCCTTAGTGAACTTGACAGACTTCGTGCGCGCTTTTAGTCTTTACCAGACTCCTGATTGCCTCGTGGTGTAATGGTAGCACAACTGCCTCTGGAGCAGTTTGTCAAGGTTCGAGTCCTTGCGAGGCAGCCAGCAGTGGTGGGCAGATATTAAAAATAACAAGAGAAAGACCGGCGCGTTTTCCGATTGACAAGCGCCTATTTTTGCCGTCTTCTCTTTATGTAGTAGAGGCTTATTAAAACTAACCCGGAGGAATCTATGAAAAAAGTCGCATTTGTAGTTGCCGTCGCATTGATGTTTGCCATGGCGTCGTTTGCTCAAGAGGCTAAGAAGGAAACCAAGAAGGAAACTAAAGCTGTCGCCAAGGCGCATGCACCTGAATTTACCGGTGTCATCACCGCCCTTGATGCCGCCAAAAGCACAGTGACAATCAAAAACAGCAAAGGCGAAGAAAAATCTTTCATCACCACCACCGCCAAGGTTGTTACAGCCGATAAGGCAGTTGCAACGTTGGTCGACCTAAAAGTTGGTGAAAAGGTAAAGATCGCTTACACTGAAGATGCCGGCAATTTCACCGCCACCAAAATTGCGCATGTGACGGAAAAAGCCAAGACGCCGGCGCCTGCTGCAGAAAAGAAGTAATCTCGACACAAACTCACAAAAACAGGGAATCCGGTAACGGATTCCCTGTTTTGTTTTACCACAGGTCTGCTACACTTACCGGCCGACATGAAAATCGTCGCGGATCCAAACATCCCGTACATTCGTGAAGCATTCGGCGCGTTGGGTGACATAACGCTCATACCCGGCCGGCAGCTCACCGCCGCCAATGTTCGTGATGTTGACTTGCTGCTCGTCCGCTCTGTCACGCCAGTCAATGCCACACTGCTCGATGGCAGTCGCGTCAGCTTTGTCGCCACTGCCACAATCGGCTTCGATCATGTAGACATGGCGTATCTCAATACGCGTGGAATTGGCTTCGCCACCGCTGCTGGCAGCAATGCCAATTCCGTTGCCGAATACATCATAGCCGCACTCCTTGAGCTTGCCCACCGGCAAAACTTTCGGCTCCGCGACAAAACCCTTGGCGTCATCGGCGTCGGCAACGTCGGCGCCAAAGTGGTTCGCTACGCCAGCGCCCTCGGGTTCCGCGTTATGCTCAACGATCCACCACGGCAACGCGCCGAAAATTTACCGGACTTCGTCAACTTGGAACAAATCACCACCGAAGCCGACATCCTGACATTGCACGTGCCGCTAACAAAAACTGGACCGGACGCGACATTTCATCTATTGGAACCGCGCTGCGGCGTGGTCATTAACTCCTCGCGTGGCGCCGTACTGGACAACCGGAACTTGCTGACGGCTAAGTTGGATGGGCTAGTACTCGATGTTTGGGAAAACGAGCCGCACATTTTACCGGAGCTACTTACTAAGGCGAATCTCGGCACGCCGCACATCGCCGGCTACAGTTTCGATGGCAAGGTCAATGGCACCCGCCTGATTTACGAAGCCGCCTGCCGGTATTTTGGAGTACCAGTGACGTGGCAACCGGTTTTACCGGCGTCGCCAGTGCCACGTCTAGAGATCGACGTTGCGTCCGACGAAGATGATGAGGATGTTTTGCGTCGGATCATCCGACAAGTTTACGATATGGCCGGCGATGACGCCCGGTTGCGTGCGGATTACCGACAGTTTGACAAACTCCGCGCCGAGTATCCGGTGCGCCGGGAATTCTTCAACACCGAGTTGGAATTACGGTGCGCCCCGGCAACGCTCCTGGCAAAACTCACCGCGCTGGGTTTTCAGATTGACGGCGCGCACTGACCGCGCCGAACGTGTCCACCCACACTTGACGGCTGGCAATGTATTGCATATGGGCGCGCAGAAAATCACGGTTGACCGGTTGAAACCCAGTCTCAATCCCATGCAACATTGGCACCAGCCATTCACCCCGCGCGATAGCACGGTCCACCCGCGCGTTGGCCAACCACAAATTGCACCACCACGCGCCATACCGGTGCCATCGCTCGCGCACAAACGGATGATATCGGCGCGCGACGGCGCGAACCTGGGCGTTGCGCTTGTTGAATGGATACGCAAACGAAACTGGCGGGTGACCAAGTTTCTCCGTAATAAGTCGGGCGCCGGCGACAATCTCGTGTTCCAACGAGTCGTCATCGCGTACCGCTGGTAAACCTCCCAGCGGGTGTGTGAGCGAGTGGTTGCCGATCTCATGGCCGCGCGCGGCGATGGCGCGCCATTTGTCCCACCCGACTTCTAACTGGCCGGCAATCACGAAAAATGTCACCTTAAATCCAAGTTCTTCAAAAATCGGCAAAGCCCAATCCACTTGACTTCGCAAACCGTCATCGAATGTGAATGAAATTGCGGCCCCCATTTTCATTTCGCCGCCACAATCCGAAAGTACCGACTTCGTCCGGTCTGGAGTTTTTGGTAACTGTAGCTGTCGGTTGTAACCGTTAATTGCCGTGCAATAGTGCGGAATGGGCGTGCGACTTCCCGGTTAACCAATGCTTGCCGGCGCGCGTTGTCCAACTCCAGCGCCCGCATGACCTCCGCATTCATGAGGCAGGCGTCACGAATTGCAAACCCCGCCGCCCGCACTAAAGCCGGCACCGGCACGTACTCATGATCTTGCAAGACATCGCTGTAAAGCAACAGCCCGCCGGGTCGCAGCACCCGGTAGGCTTCTTGAAAAAATTGGCCACGGTTCGGGTAGCAGTGTGATGATTCGATGTTGATCACCACGTCAAATCGTCCGGCGTCAAATGCCAGAGCCAGCGCGTTGCCGACACAAAAACTCAGGCCCGGTAACGCATACGTCCGCCGGCAACTGGCCACTGCGCGCCTGGAAAAGTCCAAACCAGTGGTGGACTGTGGTTGAAAATGACGGTGTAAAAACGCCGTTCCGCCACCGCGACCAGCGCCAACTTCCAGCACATCCATACCGCGCAACGTACCCACCGACGCCACAAAATGATAAAGCTGTAACGAATACCGGTCCGGTTCATCCGCGGAATCTAAAACCAGCGGTGCCGTACCTGGTAGCGGTGCGTAGCCGTAGTTCATCAGCCGCCACGCCCGGCGGTTGCCGTACAACACCGAGACCAGTTCATAGAGTAACCTGTGATAGCCTGGCATTCGCCGCACCCGCTGCCAGCCACGGACAAGCAACCGTGCGCTCACCGCGTAAACGCCTCCACAAGAAGGGCCGTATTTTTCTCGGCTAGGAAATTTTCCTCAACCCATTGCCGGCCGGCGCGGCCAAGTCGGGCGCGCAACGCTTCATCGCCGGCAAGTTGTGCGGCGACGGCGGTCAGTTCCGGTTCGTTACCGGCCGGCACGATCAAGGCCGCGCTCGCTTCTGAGGCGCCGCCGGCATCGCTCGAAAGCACAGGCAAGCTGTGCGCGAACGCTTCCGGAATCACGTTCGGCAGGCCATCACGGTCGCCGAGCCAATCCACAATGCCGGTATGCCAGAAAACATCAGCCCACGCGTATTCGGAGTCCATTTCTTCCGGGGCCACCGCGCCTCGCAATTCGACGATGCCAGCCAAGCCTTCGGCGATGATGCGTTCATGCAGGTCGTCCGCCAGTGGTCCGGCGCCGACAATCCGCGCTTGGAACACGACACCGCGTCGGTGTAATTGGACGCATGTCGCCAGTTGCAGTAGGTGGCCTTTTTTTGGCACCAGCCGGCCCACTGACAGAAATCGGACCGGACCCGGTGCACGCGGGCCTTGCCGGAGCGGCGGCAAACTCACCAGTCCACGGCGCGCGAGGACAACTCGCGCTTTCGGCGCGCGTTGACGGAGATGCGCCGCGCATGCTTCAGTCGTGGTGTGGGTAAAGGTAGCGGCATTCAGCTTCGGTGTCAGAAATGCATCGCCGCCATGCCGGTAAACATCGTAGGCTTGTGCGCCGAAACTAAACGGCAGGCCGCAGACCCGGCTCCAGATGGCGGCCACAGTTGCCGGGCCGGTTGCCCAGACGCCGTGGAGATGGTCGGGTTTTTCCAAGCGAATTTGCCGGACGCGGGCGAGCGCAAACAAGGCTGCAAGCACCGTGCTCCAGAAATTCTCGGCGTTGTTCGGCGGATAACGAAACAACCACCGCCAGCCAGCAAGCAGTATGGTTGGCCGCCGGACGAGTTCGAGTGGTATATTTAACCATTCAAACCAGCGGGCGCCAAAAATTGAATGGATGTTCACCGTCAGGCCGTGCGCGCGCAGGCTGGCCACCTCGCGCCTCAGAAAGGTTTGTGATGGTACCGGGTAGCGCTCAAAGATGTAAGCTATTTTCATATTGGTGGATTGAGGATGAGTTCGTTGACGCGGCGGATGACTTGGTCGGTACCATCCACAAATTGGCTGGCGATTGCAGTGCGAAATTTTGGCAACTGTGTCTCGAATCGTGCGAAGTCAGCTGGCGTTGGCCGTGAATTGGCGCAGAAATCACCGTAGCCAAGTTTACGGACATGCCAGGCGTTTAGGAATTGCTCAAAGTTCATGGCGACTGGTAGACAAAGCAGCGGTTTGGCGAAGTGCAACGCCTCGCAAATCAGGTTGTGACCGGCGGTTGTGACAACGTAGGCGCAACTGGCGAGATCGTCGAGAATAGCGCGCGAATCGAACGGTTTGAACGTAATGTTACCAGTGGTGGTGGGCGCGTTGCCGGCGCCGTAGATGATGACCGGGCGCGCGAGTTGCCGGAGCGCATTCAGCAACGGTTGAAAGGCCGGCGTGGATTGGTATGCAAAAACATGGTCGCCCGGCCGGGGTTGGATTTCTCGCGCGGCTTGACGCAAGACCGGCGGAAGGAGTTCGTTTCGACCACCCGGTTTGAGCGGTGGATGATAAAACGAGACGACAAGATTACGGTTAGTGCGGTTGAAAAACAGCGCGTCTTCGAGGCGGCCCAGCGCCCACGCCGGCAATTGCCCTAGCGGCACTGGATACTGGCAGACTTGCAAGACGTGCGAGTGATCCACCGCGAAACACGGTAGGCCAGCGGCGTGGGCAGCCGGTGGCAGGAAAAATTCACGGTCGCAAATCGCAACAGCTGGTTGCCAGCAGTCAATGAGGTCGCAGATTTCGCGGCGGACGCGCGGCGCGGCAGCAACGCAGCCCGCCAGATGACGGCAAGTGCCAAGCACGGCCGCACGTTGTCGTTTGTAGACGGTGCGGGCGACCGGCACTTCAAGCACGGGGTACCGGTCACGCAATAATTCTGGCACTCGGCCGCCGCCAACGAAATAGAATTCGTGTGCCGGCAACCGGCTGGCAATCGCCAGGGCGCGTGCGACGTGCCCCATCGTATTACCCATCACTCCGTAGAGAACGCGTGCCATGATGGCTGAAAATATACCGGAGAACGCACGCGTGGCGACATCTTTCGCTTGTGCTTCGGCTACTGGCAGTCATATGCTGGGCTGACAATGCGAGTACTGCTATTAACATCCAGTACGGGTGGTGGCCACAACATGCGCGCCCGGTCGTTTCAGGAATGGGCTGTCGCCGAACCGGCGCTAGATGTGTCGGCGCAGTGGCACCGGCCACTCGAAAATTCAAGCCAGATTTATGCGTTCGGCGTTTGGCTGTACAATTGGATTCAACGCACTGCGCCATTTCTACACCATATTTATTTTAACTTTCTCGAATTGGCACCGGTCGCGCGCGGCGGTGTGCCGCTTGGTGCCAAAAAATACCGGCGGGTTCTCGAAGAATGCCGGCCCGATGTAATCATCAGCGTCCACGACACGCTCAACCATGTATTTTTTGACTACGCCCGGCGCGTGCTTGGTCGCGACAAGATCAAATGCGTGACATACTGCGGCGAGTTGTCCGGTGGCTACGGTTTCAGCCGGCATTGGGTTAATCCCGACGCCGATTTGTTCATAGGTGCCGTGCCGGAAACCTGTGCGGCAGCGGTTCGCTGGGGAATGGCACCCGAAAAAACGCGCGTCGGCGGTTTTTTGCTCCGGAAGTTTTTCTACGAACCGATACCAACCCCAACAGAACGCGAGGCGTTTTACCGGAATGTGCTGCAACTCGATCCAGGGGAGTTCACGCTACTACTCAGTGCCTCCAGCCGGGGTGCCCACAATCATGTTCATTTTCTCGAAGAGTTTCACCGACGCGGATTGGACATGCAGGTGGTACTGCTCTGCGGCAGGTCACAGGTCACCGAACGCGAGGTGGCTGGTTGGGCTACCGCTCACCCGCAAGCGCGTGTGCGAATGTTGCCGTGCAACGCTAACGTCGGCCAGATTATGCGCAATGTTTCGGCGGTAGTTGCGCGGCCTGGTACCGGCACCACGAGCGAAGCAATTCTCAGTGGATGTCCACTGCTGTTGAACGGTCTCGGAGGCGTCATGCCGCAGGAACACATCACGGTTAAATTTTGTCTCCAACGCGGTGTCGCCAGACTCATCTGCAATCCTCGGCAACTGGCGGACATCGTGGCCCAGTGGAAAGAAAATCCGGAGTTGCCGGAGCAATTCCGGCAAGCGATGCGCATCGCCTGTCCGCCAACGCATCCGCGTGACATCCTCCGCACTATCACCGCGCTCGTTCAGAGCCGGTAATACCGGCGCAACAACGCGGTGAGCAACCGGTGTGGTAACAAGCGGGCGCCAAGCGGAGCAAGCCGCGCTTGGAAAAAGCCACCCACCACCATGACCGGCACAGGATGCGGTGCCTGGATTGCGCAGCGGACGGCGCTGGCGACGCACTCCGGTCCCGGTGCCGCAGCCATATTGCGCAGTTGCGTTTTCCACGCAGATTGGCCGCCGGTGCCGATTTTTTTGGTAGAATAATGAAAGCCTGTATTGATGTCAGCCGGCTGGATTTCGATGACCTGAATACCAGTGCCAGTGAGTTCGAGTCGTAGCGAGGACGTGCTGGCACTGAGCGCGGCCTTGGCGGCATTGTATGGTGCCATGAACGGCACCGGCAAAACCGCGGCCAGCGAAGTGATGTTGATGATGCGGCCCGTCCGCTGTGCGCGCATCGCAGGTAACGCCCACTGGATAAGTTGGAGCGGCGCGTAAAATAAAAGTTGGAACTGCGCCCGCACATCGACTTCCGGTAATTCCTCACTCGCGCCGAATAGACCGGCGCCGGCATTGTTGATCAGCACGTCCACAGCCGGCACATCGCGGAGTGCGGCGCCAATCGTAGTGCTGAGCAGGTCGACTTTAACCGGGTGG
>JBAXAT010000017.1:0-11080 GCA_037142335.1 Verrucomicrobiota bacterium
CGAACACGGAATATTTCAGCGTGAGCACGCCAATCTGGAAAACAGCGTTGCAAGGCAACGGGTTTATCACCTGGTATGGCCGGGAAGCGCAATTCGCGCAGCATGTAGAAGCCAACCGCCGGACGTACATCAATGTGGAAGAGGCGTTCAGTTGGCAGCCGAGCAGTTGGACGGATTTGAATCCCACCACGGACGACTGGTGGAGCGGCCAGGGCAACGGGCATAACAGCATGAAGGGTCTCCGGGAATGGATGGGGCGCAGCCATTCCAACGGCATTAAGATGATTACCTATTCCTGGCCAACGGTGAGCGGCAAGGCCGGTTTTGACTGGAGCCAGCGGTTCCCGGACATCCTGTGCCGGGATGAGACGGGCGTTGCCGCACGGCTCGGTCTGGCGGATTTGCACCTGTGGGGCATCACCCACGAGCGTCCCGAACTGTGGAAGTACCAAAGCGGCGTCTGGCTGTATAACTTCGTCAACCTTGGCCTGCTCCGGACCATTGATCATCATGCCCGCGAAGTTGTCCGCTCCGCAAAAAACTTTGGCTGGGACGGATTGCGTTTTGATATGCCACCCGGCTGGAGCGGGATGGGCACCAATGATGTGCAGCGGGAACTCGACATACTGGGGGTGCGGGATGTGATCAAGCAGTTGATGCCGGAAGCGTACAACACGACGAGCAACATTTGGACCGGCGAGCAGATTAGTAACCGCAACGTGCGTTATTTTCGTTACACTTTCAAAAAGGAGCTGGGGGAACACTTCGCCTTGTCCTACAACGCCGGCGGCCGGGAGCCCGTGGCGGCGGAAAAAATCCCCTGGCTCCGCGAGATGTCCCAGGGGGGCGGCCAGCTCATGAACGAGGCAATCCGGTACTCGGGTACGATTTCCAATTATATAATGCAGGCGGGCTGGCATCTCGATGCCGTCCGGCAGGCCGGCGGCTACAGCTGCCTGTTTAGTATTGGCAGCACGCCTCTGGCGGCAACCTATTCCGCCATTTTAACTTTTGCCCTAGGCTCGCATCCCTATTTGGATTATGGCTGGGCGACCATGCCCGGCAAATACACGCAATTCATGACGCGGTATGGTGAATATTGCTGGGACCTGACCCTCGCACCGATAGCTCCGGACAAGGCGGGCGTCAGTGTCGAGTCGTCGACGCCACTTCTGTGGGAGCCATATCTCCGGTCACGGAAGATCAACGGCCAGCTCCAGACGGTGGTCCACCTGATTACCAAACCGGAGTTGGATCACGCCAAGTCGCTGCAACAATTCCAGCTGGCGTGGCCGCGCAACGTGGTCGTGAAAAAAACAATGTCCGGCTGAACCCACCGTCTGGTTGTTGACTGCGGAGCCGGAAGTGACGGCTATCCGCTTGCCGGTGCAACACAGCGGGAACAGTTATTCCGTCACTGTCCCGGCAATGCATTATTGGACCATGCTAGTATGGAGTGAAAAATCATGAAGCGGCTGCGCCACCACCCGATCAGACTCGGTTTGCTAATGCTGTTGGCCGTGGGACAACTGGCGTTTGCCTCCGATGATCCCAAGCCCGCCGCTAAAGCCGCATGGCAATGGCAAAAAACGCCAGCCCCGCTGGCTCTCGTGGCCAACGGCCTCTGGTGGGAAAGCTTCCACGTCGACGCTGCGCTGGATAAGGCGGGCACGCGCCAGCGGAAAGAGTTCAAGAATCTTTCGCAGTACAGCGTCATCGTGCTCGTCAACGCCCAGGTTTTTCGCCTGCCCAAGGGCGCGGTGGACGAGATTCGCGAGTTCGTCAACCAGGGCGGCGGGCTGGTGGTGTTGGGCGGACTGTGCGCGTATAACAATGGCGGTTATGCGGGCACGGCGCTGGAGGAGATCCTGCCGGTCTCGCTCAAGGAGAGCTACATCGATTTCTATATTACCGCGGCGAACGGGGCGAAGCTGACTAAGGGCGAGCAGGCGGACTGGCCGCTGCGTATCGATTTTTTGGCGGGGCCGACGGCTTGGTACTTCCACACGCTCCAGCCGAAAGCCGGCGCCAAAGTACAAGTGAAAGTTGGCAATCAGCCGGCGCTGGTCAGCGGTACTTTTGGCCAGGGCCGGGTCGTCGCCTGTGCGCTCGCAGTGAACGGCAATCCCACCGCCGGAGTGACGCCATTTTGGGAGTGGAAAGACTGGCCCGCCTTGCTCGGTCGGGCCATCGACTGGGCGGCTGGCGCACGCCCGGCCGGCGTGGCGGCAGATCCAGCGCTCAAGCCGCTCACCGTTGCGGAACTCCAGCTGCCGTTCCCCAAGGACTTAGCCAAACGGGCCGCGGCTGTTCCCGATGAGCCGACGGCCACGGCGTTATTCAACTTGGCAGTACCGGGTAGCAACGCGCCTGCCAAATGTAGTCTGGCCGCAGTGTTGCCGGCCATCCTGCCGTACGCCAAAGCCGGTTGGGCGGCCCGGCTCACGAACCTGACGGCAGCGGCAAATGGCAACATCGAGACCCGCAAAGCGGCGCTGACGCTGCTAGGGGCCTGTCATGACCCGACGGCAGTCGCCCTCCTGACAAAAGCCTTGGCCGACAAGAAGACCGAACTCGCCGCTGTGGATGGACTCGGTTGGCTGGGCCAAGCCGATGCCATTTCCGTTTTGGAAAACCGGTTCGCAGAAGCCCTGAAGTCAGCGCAGTTACCGGACGGCCCGGATCGCTGGGAGCCGCTGGCGTTTGCGGATGCGTCCCCGCTGGCCGCCCATGCGGCGATTGCGCTGTATCGGCTGGGCGAGCCGGAGGCCGTCGCCCGATTGTGCAGCCTGTTTCGGGACATCAACCTCTACGACCAGATTCTGTGGAACGGGGCTTACCGCTCCACGCCCGCCCGCCTGCGCGCGGAGATTCTGGATCAATCCTGGGAATTCATCATGGATAATGTCGTGCCGATTCCTGCAGTTCAAGGCGCCGCCTTTGTGCAATCCGCCGCGACAGTCGAGGATCCGGTTGTGATCGAGTTCCTCGCCGGTGCGCTGGAAAAATCCGCCGGTAACCTTCCAAAAGCCGACTGGAAATCACTTGTGAAAGCCAAGAGCGGAATCATCGTGAAAATGAGCAAAGCAATCAACGACTCAAACAAGTGAAGACAGTAGTAATCAGTTAGCAGATTTGTTCACCGCATCAGACTGCATTTCGATTGCGCGCCGCCTGCGTTTCCGGTTGACCCGTTAGCGACTGTGACTCCGATTCACTTCCTCTGTCCGCTCGGCTAATGTGCGGGGCGTGAGCGATACCACCGGAGTAAACTGGCGGCGCGGATTTTGGAGTCTCATCGTCACGCAGTTTCAGGGCGCGTTTTCTGACAACGCGCTGAAAACGCTCGTCACCTTCATCGCGCTCGCGGCGGCGACTTCGAGCCGGCAACGCGCGGCGGTCGTGCCGGTGCTAGGCATTTTGTTTTCATTGCCGTTTATTTTATTTTCGATGGCCGGCGGGCATCTGGCGGACCGGTTCAGCAAACGACGCGTGACCATCGGCGTGAAAGTTTTTGAAATCTTGCTGATGCTGTTCGCACTGGCCGCGCTTTGGCTGAAAAACGTGCCGCTGGCGATGGCGGCGGTTTGCGGCATGGGGATTCACAGCGCGTTTTTCGGGCCGTCGAAGTACGGACTCTTGCCGGAACTCTTACCGGAGAAACGGCTGTCGTGGGGCAACGGCATACTCGAACTCGGCACGTTCACGGCGATCATTACCGGCGGCGCGGCTGGCGGATTGCTCTATGAAACCTTCAAAGGACGGCAACAACACTCGGCGTTGGTGTTCCTAGCGCTTGCCGGGTTGGGGTTGGTGTGTAGTCTCAGGCTACCGAAGTTACCGGCGGCGAATCCGACAAAAAAGTTTCAGGTAAATTTCCTCGCCGATTTGTTCCGGCAAGTCCGGGAAATCCGCCGCGACCGAGTACTCTGGCTTGCGGTGCTCGGCAATATTTATTTCTCATTCGTCGGTCTGCTGGTGCTGAACAACACAATTATGTTCGGCATGGACACACTGCAAGTTGGCGAAGTTAGGACCAGCTATCTCCAAGTTGCGTTGGCGCTCGGCATCGGCGCCGGCAGCGTGGTGGCGGGTTATTTGTCTGCCGGTAAGATTGAGCCGCGCCTCGTGCCGGTCGGCACGCTTGGGTTGGCTGAGTTCAGTGCGACACTGGCGTTACCGGCACTCACTTATCAGAGTGCGTTGGCACATCTGACATTGCTCGGATTTTTCGGCGGATTTTTCATCGTGCCGGTCACAGCGCTTATGCAACACCGGCCGGCTGCCGGCCAAAAAGGCGCAGTACTCGGTGCCGGTAACCTGCTGTCGTTTGTCGGAATCGCACTGGCGTCCGGTGTGTTTTGGTTGCTGACGGAAGCGGCGGATTGCTCGCCCCGGCAAGTGTTTCTGATTAGCGGCGTACTGACGGCCGGCGTGATGCCAGTTGCGATCCGGTTATGTTCAGTTTATCGCCACGATAGCAGGAGTGGTTGCCGGTGTTCGGGGTGAGTGGAATCGCTGGCGTGGAGTTCGAGCCGGGCGCCATTTTGTTCCAACTGCAAATCCAGCCAGCCAGTCGGTCGGCCGGCAGTGAAGATGTAGGATACCGGCGGAAGATTGATCAGGTGTAAACCGTTTTGGCGAGTCACACGCCAATCGTGAGTGTGGCCGAAGATGAGCGCTTTGACTTGCCGGTGAGAACGGAGGACTTCCAATAACTCATGCGCATCCACTAGGCCAGTGGTTTTTTCAGGGTAGTATTCGTCGGGTTGGTGGTGGACGATAGCAATGGCCGGCTTGTCAGGGTGGGTATCGAGCGCGGCGGTCAGCCAGTGCAGTTGGGATTCACCGCACCGGCCCGGTACGGAATTGGTTCGATCCAACGAATCCAGAATGAAGAAATTGGCGCGTTCGGCGCGCACGACGGCCACGCAGCGGTTGACGACCGGTGGTTGGGACGGCGGTAACGCCAACAGGAAACGAGTACGATGGTCGTGGTTGCCGAGTGCAAGATGCACCGGTAAACCCGCGCCACGAACTGGGTCAAGCAAGGCTGCGAATGCTTCGTAATCGGCAATTTCACCGGTCTGATGGGCGAGGTCACCAACAATAAATGCCGCGGTCGGTAACGAATTAAGGCCGGTCACTTCGCCGACCACGCGGGTAAGGTTGCCGGCCATATTGGTATTGCGGTCGCGAGCTTCGAGCTTAGCATTAATGTGGGGATCGGCCAGTAATGCAAACCGATGAGGGTCGGGCGCAGGCCGGGCATCGGCCAGTCGTGTGGCAATGAGTGCACCGGTCAGTCCGGCGAGTGACCGGGTAATGAATTGGCGGCGCGAAATTGGCGCGAGTGTGACCGGCATGACGCCAGTATGGTAGCGCAGCGTTGCGGATTAGCAAATGCGATTCTTGCTTTTGATGTTGACCGGCTGGTTGGGCTTACTTAGAGTTACAAGCGTATAAATTTCGTGGGAGGTTTTTATGAGCTTAAGACAACTGATAACTGGGATAGTTTTGCTGGGCGTCCTGATGGTTGGGACGAAAGAAGCATTCAGCCAAGCGGAGTCAACCCGCGAGGCGTTTGCAATCAAAGACATCCGACAACTGCCAGTCGACGCGCCAACATATGGTGGAGCCGGCGATCTCGGCGCTCGGCCATCCGCATTACACCGGAAATGGCTAAAGATTGAGGTTCATTTTGAAAGCCGGCCTGAGTGGGCGGACGATGTACAGATAAAGTATTATGTGTTGATGAAATACCAAGGGAAAGAACGGCCGGAAGAAAAACTGTTTGTTGGCGAGGTTACTCACGTGAATGTAGCCAAGGGTGGCCAGCATTACTCAGCGATGTTTATGCCACCGAACGCTCTGAAGCGTTATGGCGGCGGACAGGCGGAAGCGATCACGGCGCGGTTATTTTACAATGGCGCGGTTGTCGCACAAAAGACGGATGCGCCTGGGAAGAGTGTTTCCGCTAGTTGGTGGGAGAAGTATACGCCGGTTTCAGGGTGTTTATTATCACCGCAGGAGACGCCGTGGGCGCCAGTGGCTGGCGAGCATTTCGAGGCAATCAAACCAGCAACGCGGTAGTAATAGTAAAACCAAACAGTCACGATGCTTGCCTCTGACAAAATCCTCGCTATCGACATCGGTGCCTCGACCATCAAGGTCGGTGAATTTCAGATATCGAAGACGCATGGATTGCGGCTGCTCAATTTCAACCATGCGGATCTCGGGTTGGATCCCGAGCACGAGGAGGAGCGTAAGTCGCTCATCGTTGCCAAGATTCGAAATGCGCTCCGTGAGAAAGCCATGAAAGCCCGCCATGTGGTTTTCAGTGTATCCGGGCAATCGGTATTCACTAGGTTTGTCAAATTGCCGCCGGTGGAAGAATCGAAAGTCGAACAGATCATCCAATACGAAGCGCAGCAGAATGTGCCGTTTCCAATCGACGAGGTCATCTGGGACCATCAATTACTAGGCCGGACTGAGCAGGGCGAGCTCGAAGTTGTGTTGCTGGCAATTAAGAGCGACATCATTGAGGATTTAAATGAGGGCGTTGAATCGGCTGGGTTGCACACTGAAATCGTGGATGTGGCACCGATGGCGCTTATCAATGCCGTGCGTTACAACGAAGGTGAAATCGATGGCTGCACTATGGTGGTTGATATGGGTGCACGCACAACCAATCTGCTGTTTTTGGAAAAGAGTCGCATCTACTCGCGTCCGATTCCAATTGCCGGTAACGCCATCACCCAAAACATTGCTGTTGAATTCAATATTCCTTTTCTCGACGCCGAGCGGTTGAAATGTGCCAAGGGTTTTGTGGCGCTTGGTGGTGCCTATGAGGAACCCGACGACGAACAACAGGCGCGGATTAGTAAGATTATCCGCAACGTAATGACCCGCCTGCATTCCGAAACCGTACGTTCGATCAATTACTGGAAAAGCCAGCAAGGCGGAAAAGCGCCCACCCGGATGCTGCTGTCAGGTGGCAGCTCAATCATGCCGTACGCTGACCGGTTTTTCCAAGAGAAACTCCAGTTGCCGGTACAGTTATTTAACCCGCTCCGCAATGTCGAAATTAGCGAACACATTTCCCGGGAAGAGTTAGCTAAGTGTGCCCATTTCTTCGGCGAAGTTGTTGGCCTCGGCTTGCGTCGTGTCACCCACTGTCCGCTGGAAGTAAATTTATTACCCAAAAGCATCCAAGACCGCAAGAAGACGCAGTTGAAGCGGCCGTATTTTTTTGGCGCAGCCTTGGCGGTATTGTTGATCCCTCTGTGCTGGCTGATGTACGAAAATAAAACCACTGAACTCAAGAAGCGCGAACGTGACGAAGTGAAGCTTGAAGTGGACCGGCTGAATAAGCTCCAAGCGGAAAGCCGCAGTGAGCAGGACAAACAAAACAAGTTAAAAGCCAATGCTGACCAAGTGGTGGAGTTATGGCGCGATCGCGCAATCTGGCTCGATTTCTTTGACGATTTCAGCCAGAGAATGGTTAGCAATGTGTGGATTACCGCTTTTATACCGGAACCTTGTGGCGCAGCCGGGGTAGCTCCAGTCGCAACGCCGGGTGTCCGAGAGGGACGCCGCGGCGGCCAACCAGTCCTGCCGGCGCGGCCGATGGCAGGCCAACCAGCCGCAGCTGCTCTGGCCGGCTGCACCGAGGTTCGCATCGAGGGTGCCGGCCTTGGCTCTGCTGACGCTTTGCGGCTAGTGGACGAATTAGCCCATAATCTCAGTCAGTCCACAAACTTTGTCGATAAGAGCGTGGTCATCGAACGTCCACCGTCAGCGATGACTCACGAGGCAACCTTCACCTTTACCATCCGGGCACGGCTAGCCAAGCCGGTCAGTATAATTTCCAACTGAACCATCATGAGCGCACGCTGGTTCCGAAATAACTTAGTCAGCCTCATTGCCGGTGCGGTGTTTATCGTGCTGCTTGGCGGAATTATTTGGGTTCTGCACAACTCGTTTGACGCCCAAGAGACCGTCTTACAAGACTTGCAATCTGGTAATGCCAAGCTTGAAGAATTGCGCAGTTCCAAGCCGTTTCCGTCTCAAGAAAATATCGACCTGTTGCGGCAGGACTACGAAAACGTCCGGCAACTCTATGATGCCATGACCAACGCGGCGGCTCACCCGCCAATCCACGGGCCAGCCTTGACGCGTGACATCGAATTTTCACAGTTGGTGCGCACGACGGTCAACCGTCTGACCGCCGCCGCCGCCGATCAAAAAGTTCGCACACCGGCAGACTTCACGTTCGGATTCAGCCGGTATGACGTGAAATTCCCCTGTCGGAATCCACCAGCCCACGGCAACGAGTGTACAAAATTACTGGCGTTGTTGAGCAAACAACTGATGGTGGCCGAAACATTGGCCAATCTCTTAATCACTAATAAGGTTGAGGAGATTGCGGCAATTCGGCGTACCGAAGTCGAGCCTGGTGAAATCAGCGCCGACGCGTTGAACAGCCCCATCAATAACGACCCGACAGCACTCTATCAGACCTATCCGTTTGAGTTGCGATTCACCTGCGACACGGCGACATTGCGTAATATTCTCAATGGGCTAACGGCGGCACCGGGCTTGTTTATTGCCCGCGCAATCCGAATTGAAACGGTACAAGTCAGGCTTAAATCGCTGGATGCGCCGGCAACTGGCACCGATGTCGCATCTGCAGAACCAGCCCGCGCTGTGATCACCCGGCGACTCAACGTTGCCTTGCGGTTGGATTTAGTCGAGTTTTCATTACCAAAACCACGCGCCGGCAAGGGGTAAGACCGGAAATAACGCTATGGATTTCATCAAAAAACACTTAGAGAAATTCTTGCTGGCTGGCGCGTTATTGGTGTTGATTGGCGTGGCCGGGTTGCTGGCGTGGAAGGTCGAAAGACTCAGTGTTATTGTCAATGCCGGCCTCAGCAGTCCGACCCACAAGGTTCCGCTTAAACCCACACCGACTAGCGTGTACTCCAAGGCGATTGGCGGCTTCACAAATCCAACACCTTGGCGGATCAGTGTCGTGGATCCATTTCATACCGGGATCGAGATCGTCCAGCCGACGCTTGTTCAGCCGCAGACTGTGGCTCCGGTTAGAGCGCCGACCCAGCCGTTCAAGCTCTCTGCAATTACGCGCAAACCATGCCGATATGTTTTTAAGTCCTATGACAAGCAGGTTGAAAAAAACTTCGCAATTAATGACAGCGTTAGCAAGCGCACTTTCTATGTAGAAAAAGTGGGTGATAAGATCTGGAGTAAGGCGACCCCAGTTTATGATACCGGCTTTGTTGTAATCAAGTTCGAGAAAAAAGACACCTTGGTGGAAAACCCGCGCACCCACGCTCAACGCCAACAGGACGACTCCGAATTGACCATCCAGCGCGGCACCGAGCCGCCGCTTGTTCTGCCGTTGAATCGCATTATTGAGGAACGGGAACCGGAAGCAGTACTCACCTGCATGGCGGACAATCAAAACCAGCCCGTTCGCAAAGGTCAATCCGTGGTGTGTGGCGGTCGGATTTACAATGTCGTTGACATCACTTTGCGGCAAGTGTTAATCGTTGATGAGCAGACAAAAGAGAAGCTAACCATCATCAAGGAGTAGTTTGATTGATTGATGGAATATTGTTGTGTCCGAAGAATCAAATGGAGAATTGCGTTATGAGGAAAACCATGTTGGCGCTTGTGGTAACCAGCTTACTACTAGCCCCCTTTGCTCTTCGAGCTGACATCTTGTTGGCTGATGCGACACAAAATTTTGGCGCCGCCCGTACCGATGTGAGCGCGCCGGTCGCCGTTCCAATGACTACCACGGTTCCATTTCCGTCAACCACACCGGCGGCTGTGCCGGCAGCAAGTCAGCCGGTCAATCCTGAAGCCACCCAGACCGAAAAAGAAGAAGTTTTGCGCCGGCAAGTCGCACAAATTGAAGCGCGGGTGTTAATTGATGTCGGTTGCCGCCTGGAAAACGAAGGCAAACACGAAGAGGCCATTGCCAAGCTCGAAGGAGGCTGTAAAATTCTACCCCGCGCCAAGGCGACTGAAGTGGACTACAACCGGGCTGTCCGCGCATTAGGCACCGCCCACGTGCAATTAGCCGACCAGGCACTCAAAGCCGGCGATAAAAACAAGGCGCTTGAACAAGCCAAGAAAGCCATCGAATGCGATCCTGCCAATCGCCAAGCTGAGGGTATTATCGTAAAAGCCAAACAGATTACGGCTGTTGTCCAAGAAAAACCACTAGAGCAGAGACTTGATAAAACCCCTGAATTTCTAGCGGCGCGCGAGCAAATTAAAAAATCGTTCCGGGAAGGTAAAATTCTCCTCAACTCCGGTCAGCTTGATGAAGCCGAACGGCGTTTCCAGCAAATTCTGATGTTGGATCCATACAGTGCCGATGCGCAGGAAATGCTCCGCATGGTCCAAGTCGCTCGTCAGCCCAGCACCTATGCCGGCGAGGAAGCTGCCCGTCGCAAGATGCTGTGGCAAGCTGACAGCGCGTGGTTACTACCGACCGGTGGTGATATCAAACGTCCTGAGCCGGAAACCACTAGCACCCGCCTCCAGAATACCGGCCTAAACAAAGCGATCATGCAAAAAATGAGTGAGATCAAATTCCCGGAAATCAACTTCCGGGAAGCGTCGTTGGTGGATGTGGTGACCTATTTGAGCGAACAAAGTCGCAAGCTCGATCCGAAGGGTGAAGGCGTGAACATAGTGCTGGGTCCCAATGTTAGCGGCGGAGTTGAATCCGCACCAGCACCGGCTCCCGGTGCTGACGCGGTAGTGGTCCCAGCTACCGGTGGGGCTGGTGGACGCCCCATTACACTGAATTTGCATAACATTCCAATGCTTGATGCGTTAAAACTCATCGTGCCGCTGGCCGGATTGAAATACCGCATCGACAATTATGCGGTTGTCCTATTACCGACTGACGCACCAGATGAAGAGATGATCACTGAAACCTACGGTGTCTCACCGGATGCATTTACCAAGTATGCCGTTACAGCCGAGGCCGGTGGCGGCGGCGGAGCTGAGAGAATGGGCGTTGCGTCCGTCAGTCAAG
>JBAXAT010000018.1:0-10966 GCA_037142335.1 Verrucomicrobiota bacterium
ATACAGCCTCGGCTGGACCTTCGAACCGCGCGGGAGCCAGTGGATAAATGGCCGGGGTACCCATTTGTGAGTTGATGTAGACGAGTGTTTTGTCAGCGTAAACAATCAACTCAGCAACCTTATCGTGAGGCGTAAAGATGGCTGTGACGCCATCGCGGCCGACGCGAAAAAGTCCATTCCCACCAGTTTCTAGTGCAATGAAGTCGCGCCTGACAATCGCGTCGACTGAAGTTATTCCAGGAATGTTCATAAGGGTTTAGTTAATTCGCAAAGTATCGAGTTTTTTGGTTTCAATCAAGAACGGTCATCAACTTATTAGACCGCGCAATTCATCCAAACTCAGGTTTTGTACAAAGCCTTCGTCGCTGGTGACCATTTGGCTGATCAGTTCCTGTTTACGTTCCTGCAGCCGCACAATCTTCTCCTCCACCGAGCCGCGGGCAATTAGCTTGTACGAGTTCACCACGCTATGCTGGCCGATGCGGTGAGCGCGGGCGGTTGCTTGTTCTTCGACAGCTGGATTCCACCATGGATCAAGGTGGATGACGGTGTCCGCACCGGTCAGATTTAAGCCAGTGCCGCCCGCTTTCAAGCTTATGAGAAATACCGGAACAGCGGATTCCTGAAATCGCCGAACTTCACCAGCACGATCCACGGTGCTGCCGTCGAGATAACAATACGGTACCGGCAACGCCGCTGCGACAAGCTTGAGCAGTTTCACGAACTGACTAAACACCAAGACCCGGTGTCCACTGCTGACCGCTTCGTCAATTAACTCGAGACACGTCGCAAGTTTCGCCGATGGCTCTTTCCATTCGTGTTCTCCCGGCAACAAGCTGAGATGACAACATGCTTGGCGGAGCCGTAGCAATGTTGTTAATACCGCGAGTCGGCGCTGCGATTCCTTCGTATTTTCAAAAACTTCTCGGCGACCTTGCGTGAGAATAGATTGATAGACGGATTGCTGCTCGTCGGTTAGGTCGCACCAAGTAATCTGCTCAATCTTCGCCGGTAAGTCGCGCGCGACCTCGCTCTTCATTCGTCGCAATACAAACGGTCGGAGTCTCTGGCGCAATCGTTGCAGTGCCGCCGGGTCTCGCTGTTTGGTAATCGGAATTTCGTACCGGTCGCGGAACTCCGGCGCCGGTCCGAGATAATCCGGCATCAGGAAGTCAAAAATTGACCACAAATCGCCAAGCGAGTTTTCCATTGGCGTACCGGTCAACACCAGCCGTTGCTTCGCGCGTAGAGCTTTCACCGACTGCGCGTTTTGGCTGAACCGGTTTTTGATGTGCTGCGCTTCATCCAGGACAACGGCTTGCCATTCGATTTTCTTGTGTTCAGCAACATCCCGACGCAGCAACGCATACGAGGTAATGACCAAATCATACTTTGTCAGCTCATTAAATTGCCGGTCCGCGCCATGCAGCACCAATGTCTTCAGTTCCGGTGTGAAGTGTTCCACTTCCGCCTGCCAGTTCGCGAGTAGACTTGTTGGGCAGACCACCAGCGACGGCTTGGCTTTTAACGCCGCCAACCAGACTAGTGCTTGAAGTGTTTTCCCAAGGCCCATTTCGTCGGCAAGAATCCCTGCCAAGCCGTTACCGGCAAGTTGGTTCAACCAGTTCACGCCGTCGCGTTGGTATGGGCGCAGCAGCTCCGGCAAAACGAGCGGTGGGACAGGTTTAATTTCTACCGGGACTTGCCACGTAGCGCGGAGTGGCGTCTCGCGCAATGCTTCGACGAGATAGGGTGCGAACTTCCGGTCAACTTGGAGACCTGCTTGTGATTGTGTCGCCTGACAATCGAAAATGACATTCTGAAACTGCGTAATCGCATCGCTCGGTACAAGCGCGATTCGTCCATCGGACTGCCGGTGATGCGCTGCACCTTTCTGAAGCATCCGTTGCACTTCCGCCGGGCTGAGCGTCACCGCACCGGCGGCGTTCTTGTATGTTAAATCAAGCGCGAGCCAGTTTTCACCGGAACCGTAAATGGCAACTTCTGGCTCGATGCGGTCGCACTTGCGAAGGAAGTTGGCGAACTGTGCACCGTATTCCACTTTCCATTTCCGTTCCCAGACCGGTAAGACGTTAGCGAGAAAGCGGCCGACGCAATTTTCAGATGTCAGCCGGTAGCCCTTTCCGTGCAATTCAAAACCCGATGCTGTAATTTCCGCGCGGCTCAACGGTTGGTAACACCAATACCGGAACGGATGATCAAGATCCGGTGTCCAATCATTTTGCGCAGGCATGTTCACTTCCAAATTCAAACCAGTCAGCCCACCATCAAGCACCGCGTGAACCTGCGCCGGTTTCTCGATGAACTCCAACCTGTCAAACCCAACCCCGAATTGCACTTCCAACTGCGTTTCCAGTACCGCCAACTCGTACTGATAGAATCGGATAAATTCCGTCCGCGAGAGACGCTGTTCACCTACCTCGTAACCGGCTGGTAATTGAATTATCCGTGTGAGTGTTTTACCGTCGAACCCCCAATTTCCCAACACGTCACCTACCGGAGTGCTGGTCGTTGATAGACGAAGGCCGAGTTCGCCGGTCGGCTCCAATTCTAAATTTAGTTGTGGGCGGGATACTGCGTTTCGAATTTGGATTTGTGTTTTCTTGCCGAGCCAGACACGCGGATGATTCATCAACGCGCCAAAGAAGGTGTCGAAATCTTTAGCCGCTAAAAGCCAGACGCCAGTCTGCGGACCGGTCGAAAGCACGCCTTCGTCAGCGTCGCCGACGGCATACGTCGGTTCTTTGGAAATCGCGTCGAACGGCTGAAACGGTGTGCCGGCGACGCTTCCCTCAAGGATGATTCTAAGCTCATTTTTGCGCCAAGCTTCTGACAAGTTCAACGGTAGAAGAATCATCAACTCAAGCTTTGGGTTGTCAGCGCCGGCTTCTTCCACCGGGACGCGTTTTAATGTTGGTTTAGATTTTGGAGGCGACGGTACCCATTTGATTTTTTTGTGAGCCAGTGTCGCAAATACCAACGCCAACACGTGCGCGCAAATCGCACCGTCGACGCGGGCCGGCCGGCAGGCGCAGAGGTTTTCAACTTCGGTAGCGCGCTCACCAAGCTTGAGACGGGCTTTTATTGTTGCGCCGCCGCTAGTGCGAACGGCGCCGGAAAGAAATGGGGGTTCCCAAGTCCAATTTAAAACTGCACCGGCAGCGGCCAGCGACCGGCCTTCTTTCTCGGCGCGCCAGTCGCCTAGTTCGCGCAGGAGTTCTTTGGAAATTTGCGGCCGATTTGGTTCTGCAGCCATCGTGCCCATAATTACCGGTAGACCAACCGGGTTAACGCGAGGTACCGGCAAGATTCAGCGCGATGACGCCACCGACAATAGCCAGCGTGCCAATTACCTTCAACGGTGTGAATGATTCGCGAAAATAGACCGCTCCAATTCCGGCGATAAGCGCGACACCGGCTCCGCAGACAATTGGATATGCGATGCTCAACTGAATCTTCTTGAGCGCCACTGTTAGGAGAAAAAAATAGGTGCAATAGAACAGCCCCATGAGAACGGTCGGCACGAGCTTGGTGCAGCCCGCCGAAAGTTTCATGCAGGTCGTGCCAGCAGCTTCGAAAAGAATGGCAAATAGTAGGATAATCCAATGCATACAATTCCGTTGTCGAACGCACGACAGTGTATCAGTCGGGTTACAGAAGTGCAAGACCCGGCCAAAGAACGCGACTGGCATAGCGGAGACACGGCGGTGGGCTAGAATTAGTTAGCAAAATTTAGATGCGACTGCTTGACAAATTCAAACAGATGTTCTAAACACATGTTTGAAAATGCGATCGACTCACGAAACAGAAGGGCGCTTACTGGAAGCCGCCGGCGAGGTTTTTGCCGCACGCGGCTTTCGGGCGACCACTGTCCGCGAAATCTGCCAGCAGGCGGGCGCGAATGTTGCGGCGGTTAATTATCACTTTAGCGACAAAGAAGGTTTGTATTTCGCGGTATTAAAATCTGGGGCGGAGGCGGCATTAAAGAAGTATCCACCGACGCTCGGCCTAGGTCCGACCGCGACCGGTGAGGAGCGGCTACATGCCTTTGTCCGGTCGCTGTTGTTCCGCATTGCAGACAAAGGCCGGCCCTCTTGGCACGGCAAGCTGATTTCACACGAAATGGCGGAGCCGACAAAAGCGCTGACGGTCTTGATTGACAAGGTGTATGGGTCAGCGCTCAAGCAACTCGAGGCGATTGTTCGTAAGTTGGTTGGCCGGCGCGCGCCAATTACAGTTGTCCGGCAATGCCTACAGAGCATCTTGGGCCAGTGTTTGTATTTTCATTACGCGCGGCCGGCCATTCAACACATCCATCCCGAACAAGGCTTCGAACCGGCGGACATCGAACGCTTAGCGAAACACATTACGCAATTTTCATTGGCCGGAATCCGGCAGGCGGCTAAAAAATCATGAATTTCGTGGCCGTCCAAACGAGGTTGACGCAGTGAAAGAATACGCAACCATGAAATCAAAACTGACACTTGGATTGGCGATCCTGACCGGCGTTCTTGGCGGCTGCGCTGTCGGGCCAAATTATCACCCGCCGAAATCCGCCATGCCGGCTAGCTGGAGCGAGGTCAAATCTGGGGGTATTATCACCAATACAGCGCCTGCTAGCGAATGGTGGAAAACGTTCAACGATCCTGTTCTCAACTCGCTGATCAGCCGCGCCATCACCAACAACCTTGACCTACGCATCTCCGAAGGCCGGCTCCGGGAAGCCCGCGCCCTGCGCGCCGGCGCGTACTGGAACCTCGGACCAACAATTACTGGGACCGGCAGCTATCTCGACCGGCAACAATCCAAAAACGCCCAAAGCGCGCCGCTGTCGACGTACCGCACTGATCTCTACGATGCGCGTTTCGACGCGAGCTGGGAAATTGATATTTTTGGCGGCCTGCGCCGGCAAGTAGAAAATGCCAATGCATTGTTCCAAACCGTCTTGGAAGATAAGCACGCCGTTTTGATTAGTACGCTAGCTGAGGTGGCGCGCAACTACATTGAGGTGCGTGGTTACCAGAGGCGGCAGTCCATTGCCACCGATAACATCAAGGCTCAGGCTGAAACCGTCGAAATTGTCCGCGCCCGGTTCAATGCCGGTCTGACCAGCGAATTGGATGTAAAACGCGCCGAAGCGCTGCTCGCCACCTCACGAGCGCAGCTACCGGCGCTCGACACGGCTACTAAGATTGGTATCCACCAGCTCGGCGTCCTCCTCGGTCAGCAGCCGGGCGCGTTGCGAGCGGAACTAGCTATGAGCGCGCCGGTGCCGATCACGCCGCCGGTCGTGCCGGTGGGCTTGCCATCGGAATTGTTGCGGCGACGGCCCGATGTGCGGCGCGCGGAACGGCAACTGGCCGCTGATACAGCCGGGATTGGAGTGGCGACGGCAGAATTGTTTCCGAAGTTTTCGTTACTGGGAACCGGTGGTTTGCAGAGCTTGAGTGCCGGCGACTGGTTTACCGGCGGCAGCAAATACTGGACTGCCGGGCCGATGGTAAAGTGGCGGCTATTTGACCTCGGCCACGTGCGAAGCCAGATTCAGGCGGCGCACGCACACGCGGAACAGACTTTGGCGGCGTATGAAAAGTCAGTACTCGGGGCGCTGGCTGATGTCGAGAATGCACTCGCGGCGTATGCCAACGAGCAGGTCCGGCAAGGCGCGCTAGCTGAGGCGGTCGCGGCCAACCGGCGCGCACTGGAACTGGCAAACAATCTTTATACTAAAGGACTAGGTGACTTTTTGAACGTGCTGGATGCCGAGCGGTCATTGGATCAAACCGCCGATCAACTGGCTGACAGTGAACGCGCGGTAGCGAGTAATCTGGTGACCTTATACAAAGCCCTGGGGGGCGGCTGGGAAGTGGAAACCAAAACGAAAGTGATTAAAAAATGAAACGGTTGGGAATATTTTTCGGACTCATAGGTTTAATTGCGGCCGGCTGTTCGCGCGCACCGCAAACAGTGGGCGCCCCACCGGTGCCGGAAGTCGCAGTGGTGACCATCACCCCGCAGCCACTTGTGCTTACAACAGAGCTGCCGGGACGCACTTCGCCATACCTTGTTGCAGAAATTCGCCCCCAGATCAATGGCCTCATCCTGAAACGGCTGTTTACAGAAGGGTCCGATGTCCAGATTGGCCAGAAACTTTATCAGATTGATCCCGCACCCTTCCAGGCGGTGTTCGACAAAGCCAAAGCCAATCTGACAGCCATCCGGTTGCGGGCTGACCGAATCAAGGAAGCGCTGGTCTCGAAGGCGGTCAGTCAACAGGACTTCGATGACGCCGACGCTGCTATGAAACAGGCCGAAGCTGAACTGGAAACAGCGCGTATCAATTTGGCGTACACGAAAATCACGGCGCCGATTGCTGGGCGGATTGGCAAATCCAGCGTGACCGAAGGCGCCATCGTGACGGCGTATCAACCGGTATCGCTGGCGACGATTCAGCAAATGGATCCAATCTATGTCGACGTGCCACAATCGACCTCCGATCTGCTGCGGTTGGAGCGGCGGTTGGCGGACGGCCGGTTGACCCGCGACAGCAACAATCAGAACGCTGTGCAGCTTATCCTCGAAGATGGCACGAAGTATCCGGCGGAAGGAACACTCCAGTTCCGCGATGTCTCGGTAGACCCGACGACGGCGACGGTAATTTTGCGAATGGTCTTTCCAAATCCAAATGGCGTGCTGTTGCCGGGGATGTTTGTGCGGGCTTCCGTGAAAGAGGGCGTCAATGACAAGGCTATCCTCATTCCGCAACAGGCTGTCATGCGCGATCCGAAAGGTAATCCGATGGTGATGATCATCAACACCGCCAGTACGGCTGAGCTGCGGATGCCGAAGCTCGACCGGGCGATTGGTGACAAATGGCTCGTCAGCTCCGGTCTGGCACCGGGAGATCAGGTGATCGTCGAGGGGCTCATGAAAGCCCGTCCCGGCTCTCCCGTGAAAGCGACTCCATTGGAAGCCGCGCCGGCAGCTGCCCGTTAACGGAGACACAAAATGCTATCGCGATTTTTTCTCGACCGTCCGGTGTTCGCGTGGGTCATCGCCATCATGTTGATGGTGCTGGGTTGCTTGGCGATTCACAACCTGCCCATTTCCCAGTATCCGCCGATTGCGCCGCCGTCCATCGCCATTGATTCGTTCTACCCGGGTGCCTCGGCGGAAACGGTGGAAAACAGTGTAACTCAGATCATTGAATCGAAGATGACCGGCTTGGACGACATGTTGTATCTCTCCGGTACGAGCGATTCCGCGGGCGCTTCGCGCATCGAGTTGACCTTCAAGCCGGGCACCGATCCCAATCTGGCGTGGGCGAAAGTGCAGAACAAGCTTCAGCTCGCCATGGCCGGCTTGCCGGACGTGGTCCAGCGCGCCGGCGTCACGGTCAGTAAGTCCACGCGCAACTTCCTGATCATCGTCAGTTTGATTTCGGAAGACGGCAGTATGGACGGCAACGACCTGCAAGACTACGCCTATTCCAACGTCGAAAAGGTTCTCGCACGCGTACCGGGTGTCGGTGAGGTAGTGGAATTTGGTGCGCAGTACGCGATGCGGGTTTGGCTGAATCCCGACAAACTTACCGACTATCACATGACGATTGACGATGTGATTGCGGCATTAAAAACCTACAACGTGGAAGTCTCGGCCGGGCAATTCGGCGGCGTACCGGCAGTGAAAGGCCAGCGTTTGAATGCCTCCATCATTGTCCAGAATCTGCTGAAAACCCCAACAGAGTTTTCAAATATTCCGTTGCGCACCAATCCCGACGGCTCGTTCGTTCGCGTCAAAGATATCGGGCGCGTGGAACTCGGGGCGGAGTTTTACGACATGGAGCGGCGTTACAATGGCAAGCCGGCCGCCGGGCTCGCCATCCGTCAGGAGCCGGGAGCGAACGCGTTGGCGACGGCCGACGGTGTGAAGAAAAAGATGGAGGAGATGAGCCGGTATTTCCCGAAGGGGATGAAGGTAATTTATCCGTACGACACCACGCCGTTTGTGCGCGTGGCCATTCACGAAGTCGTGAAGACGTTACTTGAGGCGGTCGTGCTTGTGTTTCTCGTGATGTGGCTGTTCATGGGGAATCTTCGCGCCACGTTGATTCCTACAATCGCGGTGCCGGTGGTGCTGTTGGGAACTTTCGCGTGTCTCAGCGCGTTCGGGTTCTCGATCAACATGCTGACGATGTTCGCGATGGTGCTAGCCATCGGGTTGCTCGTGGATGATGCCATCGTCGTCGTCGAAAACGTCGAGCGCATCATGGCGGAGGAAGGGTTGGGGCCGCGGGAGGCCACCCTCAAATCCATGGGCCAGATCACCAGCGCGCTGATCGGTATCGGGCTGGTGCTCTCGGCGGTGTTCGGCCCGATGGCGTTTTTCCCCGGCTCGACCGGCATCATTTACCGGCAATTCTCCATCACCATTATCGCGGCGATGTTGCTGTCGGTGGTGGTGGCGTTGATTTTGACGCCGGTACTTTGCGCAGCGCTTCTCCGGCCGGTCCCAAAGGGACATCAGCCAGCGGAGAGCGCGGTTTGGTTCCTGCGTCCGTTCTTGCTGTGGTTTGACCGGATCTTCTTCTGGGTCAGAGACCGGTATGTTCATCTAGTCGGCCACTCGCTGGCCAAGAAAACCCGGTACCTCGTAGCGTACGTCCTGATTGTCGTGGGGATTGGCTTTTTGTTCGTGCGGTTGCCCACGGCGTATTTACCGGATGAGGATCAAGGAATGCTGATGTCCCAGATAATTCTGCCGGTGGGCGCCACCATCGAGCAGACGCAGGAGGTGGCCGCTCAGACGCGGCAGTATTTTATAGAGCAGGAAAAAGATGCCGTGGCATCCTGTTTCACGATTGCTGGTATGGGTTGGGCGGGGCGGGCGCAGAACAACGGCATGGTGTTCGCCAAGTTGAAAGATTGGAAAGAGCGCGAACGGCCGGAGCTGCGAGCTTCAGCCGTCGCCGGGCGCGCCATGATGGCGTTGTCTAGGATTCGAAACGCCCTCGTCTTCACATTTCAGCCGCCGGCGGTCATGGAACTCGGCAACGCGCGCGGTGTGGATTTTCAGTTGATTGATCGTGGCGGCCTCGGTCACACCGCGCTCATGAACGCTCGCAACCAACTCCTTGGCATGGCGGCGCAGGACCCGCGGTTGGCCAAGGTTCGTCCGAACGGCATGGAGGACGTGCCGCAATACCGGGTGGATGTGGATTGGGAAAAGGCCGGTACGCTCGGCGTGCCGATTACTTCGATTCACGACACCATCGGCGCGGCGTTTGGCAGCGCCTACGTCAACGACTTCGTGTTGGCTGGCCGCGTCAAACGCGTGTACGCGCAGGCGGATGCGCCCTACCGGATGTTGCCGTCCGACTTGGAAAAACTCTACGTGCGCAACCCGGCCGGCAAAATGGTGCCGTTCACCTCCTTTGCTTCGACTCGTTGGACGAGCGGCTCCCCCCGGCTGGAGCGATTCAATGGGCTTCCCTCGATGAACATCCAAGGCGAACCCGCACCGGGCAAGAGTTCCGGCGAGGCGATGCAAGCTATGGAGGATATTTGCGAGAAGCTGCCGCAGGGGATTGGCTTCGACTGGACTGGGTTGTCCTATCAGGAACGAATGTCCACGGCTCAAGCGCCGATTCTCTATGCGTTTTCAATTCTGGTGATTTTCCTCTGCGTTGCGGCGTTGTACGAAAGCTGGACCATCCCGTTTGTGAACCTGCTGATGCTACCGTTGGGCGTGTTCGGCGCCATCGTGGCAACCTCAATGCGGCACCTCAACAACGACGTCTATTTCCAGATCGGCTTCCTCACCACCATGGGGCTTTCGACCAAAAACGCCATCCTCATCATCCAGTTCATCAAAGAACAAATGCACCAAGGCATGGGACTGCAAGAGGCAACCCTGGCGGCCGTGAAAATCCGGTTCCGCCCCGTCATCATGACCTCGCTGGCCTTTTTCTTCGGCACGCTCCCGTTGGCTCTCGCCACTGGTGCCGGTGCCGGCGCGATGAATGCCATCGGCACCGCAGTGACCGGCGGTATGCTCTCGGCTACATTTATTGACCTGATCTTCATCCCATTGTTCTTTGTACTGATCTCTCACATCTTTACCAAGAAACAGCTCCTACCAGCGTCGAAGGTGAGTTGAGATGAAACGCGCACCGGCCGAAGTTAGCATCCCGGCTTGAATTCTAGGCTAAAGATACGACAGACTGTCCGCTGTGTGGTCATGAACCGGAAATACGCCAACTGGATTGTCGGACTCATCGCTGCGGCACTGCCGGTTCAGGCGGAGATGGACCGCGCTGTTGTGGCGGAGAGCCTGACATTGGAGCAGGCGTACGATCGCGTGTTCGCGACCGACCAAACAATCCGCATTGCGTATGCAGAAATCCAGAAGGCAAACCTGCTGCCGTTGAGTGCGCTGACCCGTCAAGCGCCGCGCGTGCTTGGCAATGCTAGCTATGCTAAGCCAGAGCATGAGATTACCAGTGCTTCGCTGCTGACGACGAAGCGCGCCGATCTGACTATTGAATTGCCGTTGATTGATTTTACAGTCTTCCCGGCCTGGCGCGCCGGCAAGTTGTCAGTCCAGTCCGCGCGACTGGCGCAACGGTTTGTAGTGCGTAACGTGTTATTTGGCGTGACGACGGCCTATTACGATGTGTTGAAGCAGCACCGCGTCGTTGAGGTCAACCGGCAAACACTGGAACTTGCTCGCGGCCAATTTGAGCTCGCCCAGAAACGCTTCAACGTCGGCGATGTCACCAAAACCGATGTCTTACGCGCCCGGGTAACTGTCGAACGCTCGCAACGGACGTTGACGGAAGCAGAGAACGTGCTGCGGCTGGCGCACAGCGTTCTCGCCAGCATTCTTAACCTCGGCACGGAATGCCCCGTGGTGTTGATTGATCCGCCGGCATATCCGGTCTCAG
>JBAXAT010000019.1:0-10958 GCA_037142335.1 Verrucomicrobiota bacterium
GTGTTTGCGGCGCGCGGAATGTTGACGTCGCTGACAATGGTGGTGGCGTTCTGGTTGCAATTCGGAACCGAATTTTTCAAGCTGACGCCGGCACCGACGGTGTTGCTCTGGTTGGGATTGAGTGCTGGCGCTGCGGCGGGTTTGGTGTTGTTATTGGCGCGTAAAAAAAACGCAACCTGACCGGCGTTGCGGTGTTGGATTCCTTCAGTTACCTTGCCGGCAATGATAGCCAATGATACCGATGTCGCCCTTATGCTGCGCGTCAGAGACGGCGATGAAGATGCGTTCCGGGAACTGATCGAGCGCTACCAACGCGCTGTGATCGGTGTCATTTACCGCGCCATTGGCGATGCGTGGGAAGCTGAAGACATCGCCCAGCGTGTGTTCATCCAAGTCTTCCGGTCCGCGCGCCGGTACAAACCGACAGCGAAATTCACGACTTGGCTCTACACAATCACCCATAACGCGATCCGCAATGAGTACCGTCGCCGGTCGCGGCATGCGGCGGAATCATTTGATGCGTTGACGCAACCTGGTGAAACCGGTGAGCCTGGAGCGCAACTGGCTGACCCGCAGGCAACCGATCCCAGTCAGATTGTGAGTGAGCACGAATTGCAGGAGAAAATTCAGGCGGCAATCCAACTCTTACCGGAAGCACAGCGGACGGCGGTGATCCTGTGTAGATTTGAAGGGCTGCCATACGAAGAAATCGCCGAAGTGTTGGATTGTTCGGTGGCGGCGGTGAAGTCGTTGTTGCACCGGGCGCGCGAAACGTTGAAGGAAAAACTACGCGGCAGTTATTGACCGCAACTTTTCCTGGAAACCAGTGTTGAATGAAAGTGAGGACACAATGAACTGCCAGAAATGCCAAAATGAATTCGATGACCGGCTGGATGGCCGGCTCGAACCGGCGTGCGCCCAGGCGTTTGACGCGCATACGGCCGGTTGTCCCGCCTGCCGGCACGAGTGGCAGGCGTACCGGGCGCTATGGGAAGTCGTGAGCCGGCAGCCGAGCGTTGCGCCGTCGTTCGGTTTCGCGCAGCGGACCTTGCGCCGGCTGCATGAGCAAGCGGAGCAACGGTTCTGGCAGTTGCCGGTGTTTCGCTGGGCGACGGCGTTGAGTTTTCTGGCCATCGTTAGCGTGACCGGCGTGATGACTTACCGGCAAGTCGAGGATTCCAAACGCGTGGCGGCGTATACTGCGGCGCACCACGACCGGCTTGATGATTTTGACGTGATTGTTGCGCTTGATTCGCTGGAAGGAGAAACCGAGTTATGAAGCGCATGCTCATAACCGGTTTGGCAATCATGACGGCAGTTGCATTGCACGCGCAAGACGCGACTAATCAACCCGCGCACCGGAAGTCGCAATTGACCGACGCGCAAAAGGCAGAGTTGGTTCAGCACGCGGATGAAATGTGGAACCAGTTGTCACCGGAAGCCAAGATTCGGCTGATGAATTTGCACAAAGCGCTGACTGGGATGCCGGCTGAGGAGCGCCATTTCATCCACGAACGCATCGAACGGTTTCTCACAATGTCGCCAGAGGATCGTGAACGGATCAAGAAAAACGCGAATCGTTGGCATGCAATGTCACCGGAGGAACGTGAACAAGCTCGCGAGAACTTCCGTCAATGGCGCAAGGATCACCCGGGACAAGAGCCGCATTCCGATAAACCGGACGGATCTACTAATGTAATTTCAAACCTGTCTAAACCAAAACCGAACAACCCATAAGGAAATAGCATCATGAAACATCGCATACTCATTAGCGCAATCGCGTTGGCCGTTATTACCTGCGGCAGTAGTGTCATAACCGTCCGCGCAGAAGATCAATCCGCAACGCCACCGAAATACGGTGGTCGCCATGGAAAAAGCGAAGGTTTATTGCCGCAACCGGCTCTGGAAAAACTAAACCTTACCGCCGATCAAAAGGCCAAGTACGACGCTATCGTGGCGGACTTCATGACCGCTGCCGCGCCAATGCGTAAGGCAGCCATGGAGAAAGTTGAGCAAATTCTCACCGCTGAGCAAAAAGCTGAACTTAAGAAAATGCGCGAAGAGCATGCGCGCGACAAAGGTGCCGGTAAAGGTGGCCGCGGTAAGGCAGATGCGGCTCCAGCCCCACAGCAATAATTACTATAAATAACGGAACCGCGCGACAAATGCTCCATCCATGTTGTCGCGTGGCGGAAATATCGAACGTGTCGTGTCGAGCGCAAACTTCGGGTGCGATTCCTGAAACCGCTCCACGACGCGTTCGTTTTCTTCCGGTTCCAAGCTGCACGTGCTGTAGACGAGGACGCCGCCCGGCTTCACAAACTCACTGGCTGTCGCCAGTAACTGCGTTTGCGCCACTGCCAACCGCGCAATCTCGTCGGCGCGGAGCCGCCAGCGCAAATCCACACGGCGGCGTAATACGCCGGTATTCGAACACGGCGCATCAAGTAGTACCCGGTCAAATTGTGTCCCGCGCAAACACCGGTTAAGGCGTGTACCCTCGCACGCCAGTGTCGCTACGATATTCACGTCGAGTCGTCGGCAATTCTCCGAAACTTTGCCGAGGCGGACGTTCGATGAATCGGCGGCGATAATCTTACCGGTATCGCGCATTTTTTGGGCGATATATGTCGTCTTACCGCCTGGCGCAGCGCACATATCGAGCACCGACTCGCCGGGTTGCGGATCGAGCACATCCACGGCGATGAGTGTGGATGGGTCTTGTGCATAAAATTTTACCGGCAACTCAAACAACCCCGCTGCCTCGGTGACGCGCCAACAAAGCGGATGCAAATCGGACGCCACCGCCGATACTCCTGACGGTAGCTCGCCGGTCAGTGTGCGGATGTAAAGCGGCGGCGGTTCATTATTCCAACGGCAAAGGGCAATGGTCTCAGCTTCGCCATACCGTGCGACCAACCGGTGCCAGAGCCATTCAGGATGTGAATACCGAATCCACAGCGGTGCGGTGTCAAGTGATTGGCGGTTAGCGCGTCGCAGAATCGCATTTACAAACTTGGCTTCGGCGGGACTGGCGAACTGTTTGGCGAGCGCGACGGATTCGTTGACGGCGGCGTGGGCCGGGATTTTTTCGAGGAAGAAAAGTTGGTAGAGGCCGAGATGTAAAATATCGGCGACGATTGGACGGGGTGGTTTGTTGGCGAATTGGCGGAGTAAAAAATCGAGCGCAAGATGTTGCCGGAGACAGCCGTAAAAAAGTTCCTGCACGAAAGCGCGGTCGCGGGCCGGAATGTCGTTCCGTTCTGCGAGAATCTCGTCGGCCAACTGGCGCGAGTGCGACCACGCGGTTAGAAGTTCGAGCGCGATTTGTCTGGCGTTCACACCGGCACGCTAACACGGCTGGACTACGATAGGAAATAAATTGGAGTCGTGAAATGGCTGATGGTGAGGTACGATAATTAATCTAATATTCCATGAACTCAACATCTCACCTTTCTATTCCTGTTTTGGCGATTGTCGGTCGTCCAAACGTCGGCAAGAGCGCACTATTTAACCGCATTGCCGGGCGGCGTATTGCTATCGTTCACGAAGAATCCGGCGTTACTCGCGACCGTGTCAGTGCCCGTGCCGAGTGGGGTGGCAAGACATTTGAGGTCATTGACACCGGTGGAATCGCATTTATGGATGACGAGCGTGCCGGCGATGTGCTGGCTGTTGCTACGAAGGCGCAAGCTGAGATTGCCATCGAAATGGCAAATATTTTAGTGATGGTCGTGGATGTGCAGGCTGGTGTGACACCGCTTGATTGGGAAATTGCCCGGAAATTACGATCGAGTGGTAAGCCGGTCTTTTTGGCGGTCAATAAAGTGGATAACGACCAACGCAACCGCAATGTTGGCGAGTTCACTGAGTTGGGGTTTGAGGCGCTATTTCCAATTGCCGCGATTCACGGTCTCGGTGTGGCGACTTTGCTTGATGCGGCGACGAAGGATTTCTCTGTCGGTCAGGCTGATGAACCAGCGCAGCCGATTAGTGTCGCAATCGTTGGCCGTCCAAATGTCGGAAAGTCATCGCTAATTAACGCGATTAACGAGAGTGAGCGAACAATCGTCAGCAATATCCCCGGCACAACGCGCGATTCAGTAGACGTGCCGGTAACGGTGGATGGCCAAGCATATGTATTGGTGGACACAGCCGGGTTACGGCACCGGAGCAAGATTGCGTCATCGGTCGATCAATTTAGTTTAATGCGGGCTGAGCGCAGTATCCGGACCTGCAACGTGGCCATATTGGTGCTTGATGCGCTCGACGGTGTGACTCGACAGGATAAGAAAATTGGTGGGCTAATCGCCGAAGCTGCCAGAGGTTGTATAATTTTGGTTAACAAGTGGGATTTGGCTGCTGAACAGGATGCCAAGAGTCAAAAGCTCGTAGCCCGGCAGGCGAAGAAAAAAACCTTCCGCGATGAATATCTGGCGGCGCTGCGTAAGGAATTATTTTTTCTAGATTGGGCGGCGGTGTTGTTTGTTTCCGCAAAAACCCGCCAAGGCGTTGGCGAGTTGTTTCAAGCCATCAACGTCATTGAAAAAGAAATGCAAACGCGCGCCGAAACGCCACAGTTAAATCGGTTGCTAACGCGTGCAATTGATTCGTATTCGCCGGCGGCTATTGGTGGACAACGGCTTAAGATCTTTTATGCGTTTCAGAAGCCGGAGCGCCCGCCGCGCTTCACGCTATTCGTAAACGATGTCAGATTGCTCACGCCGCACTACCGGCGCTACCTTGTGGATAAGATTCGTGCGGGGTGGGGCTTTACCGGATGTCCGGTTATGCTTGAACTCCGGGCGCGCGAAAGAAAAATTTTCATCAGAAAACCCGCGTCAAATAAGGCGTTTAGAAATAAGTGAGTGCGCGAAACGATTTTTTTCTTGAAACACAATATATGGGGTACTAGATTGCGCGCTGTCACAATTAGCAGGGGTGGGGGATTAGGACCTTCATTTCTAAAAAACAGCGATTTTAGGCGTATTTTTCGCCGAGGAGGAGATAGTGATCAATTTGAAGCAACAAGGCGTGGGAGTGTTTTCCGTGAGTAAGGCAAAGTCGAGTCGGAAAGAAGTTGTCGCGGTGGCTCCACCGACGACGAGTTCCACCAAACGCAAGAATCCAACCAAGCTCAATGGCCTAACTGTTGCGCGGGTGTTTAGCAAGCCGGATGTCAGGCCATTCGCCGAACTTGAATGGGAGCGGCGTACTGCGGAAATCACGGACGACGCCGGCAAGACGATTTTCAAGCAGGAGAACGTCGAGGTACCGAAGAATTGGTCCATCTTGGCGACGAAAGTGGTCGTCTCAAAATATTTTTACGGCGAAAATGGCACGAGCGAACGTGAGCACAGTGTCCAGCAGCTTATAGGGCGGGTTACGCGGACGATTGCGGATTGGGGTAAGGTGCAGGGCTATTTTGCCAGCGACAAGGATGCAGAAGTTTTCTGCGACGAGTTGACTTGGTTGTGCGTGAACCAGTATGGCTCATTTAATTCGCCGGTCTGGTTCAACTGCGGACTCTACCACCAGTATCATATCGGTAAACACAGCGGCCCCGGCAATTTCCATTTTGACCGGGCATCGGGCCAAATCAAAACCGCGACGACGCAATACGAATACCCGCAATGTTCGGCGTGCTTCATCCAGTCGGTCGGCGACAAGATGGAAGACATTATGGAATTGGCGCGGAGCGAGGCAATGCTGTTTAAATACGGTAGCGGCACGGGCACCGATCTCTCGACGCTGCGCAGCAAGCGCGAACGGCTTTCCGGTGGCGGCCGCCCCAGTGGGCCAATGTCATTTTTACGCGTCTACGACGCGATTGCCAGCGTGGTGAAGTCTGGTGGTAAGACCCGGCGGGCGGCGAAGATGAATACGCTCAAAGTCTGGCACCCAGATATTAAAGAGTTTATTGACGCCAAACAGAGTGAAGAGCGGAAAGCCCGGGCGTTGATCGAGCAGGGTTATGCCGGTGATTTCAACGGCGAAGCTTACAGTTCGGTGATGTTTCAGAATGAGAATCTCAGCGTACGTTTGACTGACGATTTTCTGCGCGCGGTGCTTGACGACCGGGATTGGACGACGCATTGGGTGACGAATCCGCAGAAACCTGGTCCGACGTATAAAGCGCGGGATTTGATGCGCGGCATCGCCGAAGGCACGTGGACCTGCGGCGACCCCGGCGTCCAGTACGAAGATACCATCCAGCGTTGGCACACTTGCAAAACAACCGGCCCGATCAACTCCTCCAATCCGTGCAGCGAGTATATGTTCCTCGACAACTCGGCCTGCAATCTGGCGTCGTTGAATTTGATGAAGTTCCGCCGGGAAGACGGCACCTTTGATGTTGAGCGCTACAAGGCGGCGGTAGAAATTTACATTACCGCACAGGAAATCCTCGTGGATAATTCCAGCTACCCGACCGAGACCATTGCTGCCAACAGCCATAAGTTCCGGCCCTTGGGACTGGGGTTTGCCAATCTCGGCTGCCTGTTAATGTCGCTCGGCTTGCCGTATGACAGCGACGAAGGCCGGGCGATTGCCGGCGCGTTGACCGCAATTTTGCATTTGCAAGCGTACGTCCAATCCGCGCGCTTGGCGGAGAAGAAAGGGCCATTCGAAGGATTCGCGCAAAACCGCGAGCCGATGCTCAATGTGGTCGAGATGCACCGCGACGCCGTGAAGCGGATCCATCCGAGCTGTCCGGATTACCTCCGGGATGCCGCCCAGCGCTGCGGTGATGAAGCGGTCGAATTGGGCCGCCGGTATGGCTACCGCAACGCACAGGTCACCGTTCTTGCGCCAACAGGCACAATTGCATTCATGATGGATTGCGATACGACTGGTGTGGAGCCGGACATCGCGCTGGTGAAATACAAGCTTTTGGCTGGCGGTGGTATGCTCAAGATTGTCAACCGGACAGTGCCAATGGCGTTGGGTCGACTTGGTTACAAGGAAGCGCAGATTGCTGATATTGTGAAGTTTATTGATGAGAATGACACTATTGAAGGTGCGTCACATCTCAAGGATAGCCACTTACCGGTATTCGATTGCGCGTTTAGGCCTGCCAAAGGCAAGCGCTCGATTCACCATTTTGCGCATTTGAAAATGATGGCTGCCGCACAGCCGTTTTTGTCCGGTGCGATATCAAAGACGGTCAATATGCCGAAAGAATCCACCGTCGAGGAAATCATGCAGACGTACCTCGAAGGCTGGCGACTCGGCTTGAAGGCAATTGCTATTTACCGGGACGGCTCGAAACAGAGCCAGCCGCTGAATACTTCTAAAACTAGTAATGCGCAGATGGCCAAGGCGGAAGCTGAAGCCGCCAAACATCAGGCCGAATCGCTGACCGCACGTGTGCTCGAACTCGAAGGCGAGATTGCAGAATTACGCACTCGCGTGGACGCTCCGACTCGCCATCGGTTACCGGACACGCGGCAGGCCCTCACACACAAGTTCGACATTGCCGGCCACGAAGGCTACATCACAGTTGGTCTTTATGAAGACGGGACGCCAGGCGAATTATTTATCACAATGGCCAAAGAAGGTTCAACCATTGGCGGATTGATGGATACGATTGGCACGTTGGTAAGTCTGGCGTTTCAATACGGCGTGCCGCTCGACACGCTTGTCAATAAATTTGCACACCAACGGTTCGAGCCGAGTGGCTTCACGAAGAATCCGGATATTCCGATTGCGAAATCGATTACCGACTACCTGTTCCGCTGGCTCGCATGCCGGTTCGTTTCCGGTTACCGTGAGCAGAACTCACCGGCGGCACAGCCGGAATTGCCATTGAAGGGCATTGTTGAGCAGGAAAAAAAAGCCGTTAATAAACCAGTCGAAGAGCTGGAACAAACCGGCGAGTTACCGGCCCGGCCGATGACTAGCGTTCAGGCACTGAGCAAAACAGTGGCGCATTTCATGACGGATGCGCCGACGTGCGATACCTGCGGCGCGATTACGGTGCGTAACGGTGCCTGCTACAAATGCCTGAACTGCGGCAATTCGATGGGTTGTTCGTAACTCGAAGGTAATTCATTCCCGGTACGTCGCGAATGAGGTCGGCGTTTCCCAGAGGCGTACTTCGGTGACCGGTAGACCTTTGGAGCGGGCGTACCGGAAGATTAGCTTCGCCATGTTTTCTGCTGTCGGATTTTCGTCCAACAAGTAATGCTTCTCGCCGCGCTGTTGGAAGACCGGCACGAGCGGATCATCCTTGCATAGCAACATTCTATGATCGAGCGTCTCATCAATCCAGGTTTTCAAGATGCTTTTGATGTCGGCGAAGTCCACCACCATGCCGCGCGCGTCTAGTTTATCAGATTTGACGTCCACTTCGACGCGCCCATTGTGTCCGTGGAGGTGCCGGCATGGGCCATCATATTGCAATAGTCGGTGCCCATAACAAAAATCAATGTGCTTGGTTACTGTGTACATTACACTCTAGCATACTCACTCGCTGGCAAGACGCAAGGGAAACGGATTGCATGCCATAGTTGCGAGTTAGCGTTCGCTGGCTGACTTGATTTGACGGATCCCCACTTGCGCGCCGGTAGTGTTGCCGTTATATTGCGCGCCGTGAAGGCAAAGCGTCTCGGTATTTTATTTCTCACCGGTGCTTTCGTCAATTTTACCCCAATTGTCTTTGCTGGCCGTACATTAGTTGCCGTAGAAGCTGGCGATTCGGCACTTGAGAAGTTTGATCTCAACACGGCTATTCGTGATTACCGGCTTGCATTGCAGTCCCAGCCGAATAACTACGAGGCAACCTGGAAGCTCTGTCGTGGTCTCGTGGACGAAGGTACGCTCACCCAGTTGCGTGCTGATCAAAAACTGTGCTTTGTCGAAGCTGAACGGCTTGCACACCGGGCAATTGGATTGCAACCGGAAGACGCGAATGGACATCTGTACCTTGCGATTGCAGTCGGCAAGTTAGCATTGTTTGAGGGCGGCAAACGCAAGGTTGAGCTGTCAAAGGAAGTAAAGGTCGAGGCGGAAAAGGCTCTCGCTCTCAATTCAAACGAGGATATCGCTTATCATGTCCTCGGCGTCTGGCACCGTGAGATGGCCGAGTTAAATTGGATGCTCAAAAAGTTTGCCGGGTTGCTTTACGGCGGTTTACCTGCGGCCTCACTAGATCAGTCATTAAAGAACCTGCGCCATGCAGTCGAGTTGGCACCAGAAAATGTGGCGCACCAAGTGGAACTAGCCAAGACGTTCGTCGCTGTTGGCAGCTGGGGCGCAGCTCGCAATACCATTGACCATGCCCAGAGGATGCAGAGTACATGGGTAACAGATAATTATTACAAGACCGAAGCCGTCGAATTGCTCGGACGCGTGAATCGCAATCTCCGGTAGCTGTATGCCAATTCCTGAAACTCACCAAGTTCTAAGCGTCAGTGAACTAACCCACCACATCAAGGCACTGCTCGAAGGCAAGTTCCCGGCGTTGTGGGTTGAAGGTGAAATCTCCAATCTTGCTGTCGCGCCATCCGGCCATGTCTATTTTACACTCAAGGACGCCAACGCGCAGTTGTCAGCTGTGCTATTCCGCGGTATCGCCGGTAAGGTTCCGTTCAAATTAGCTGACGGCCAGCAAATCGTTGTGCTCGGCGAAATCAGCGTTTACGAGCGCCGCGGCCAATACCAACTCATCGTTAGCCAGCTCTTGCCAAAAGGTCTCGGCGCATTGCAACTCGCGTTCGAGCAGCTCAAGCAAAAGCTCACTGCCGAAGGCTTGTTCGACCCGGCGCGCAAGAAATTGCTCCCGGTCTTACCGGCGCGCATCGGTCTTATTACTTCACCCACCGGCGCGGCCATTCGGGATTTTCTTAATATTATCGGACGCCGGTATCCCGACCGGCGTGTCATCATCAACCCGGTTCGCGTCCAAGGTGCCGGCGCAGCGGATGAAATCGCCGCAGCGATTGAAGAATTCAACGCGCTTAGCCTCGTTGATGTAATTATCGTTACGCGCGGCGGCGGTTCGCTTGAAGATTTGTGGGCGTTCAATGAAGAAGTTGTTGCCCGTGCAATCTCGCGTTCCAAGATTCCGATTATCTCCGCGGTTGGCCACGAAATTGACTTCACAATCGCCGACTTTGCGGCCGACTTGCGAGCGCCGACGCCGAGTGCCGCCGCCGAATTGGTCGTGAAAGCAAAAACCGAATTCCAAGCCGAGCTCCGTCAATTCCAACGGCGGTTTGACAAAGATTTGCAGTACCGGCTTAGCGAGTTACGCCGGCGCTTGGCTGTCTGCGTACTGCGGCATCCTGCCGAGTTGGTCCGGCAAGTCCAGCAGCAACTTGACGATCTCTCACACCGGTTGGAGCAAGCGACAGCCGTGACGCTAGCGCAACGTCGAGCACGGTTAGCGGCAGTCAAACTGGTCAAGCCGCGCGATTTTATTCAAACCCAGCGGCACGGTCTCACAACTCAATCAGATCGTCTGGTCACCGGTATTGCCCATCGCCGGCAAGCCATGCGACACAGTCTCGCGGCGCTTGCCGGTAAGCTTGATTTACTCAGTCCGAAATCCACACTGGCGCGTGGCTATAGCATTACCAGACTGCCCAATGGTCAAGTTGTAAAAACAGCTCAGACGGCAACGGTCGGCACTATTATCCGGACGCTGGTTGTGGACGGCGAATTTGTTTCCGTTGTCGGCCACCGGCAACATGTAGCCTGTTAGTGTTTGGCTGGTGTGGCCGGCTCAGATTTCAACAATTCCTTGGAGTACCTGGCGTACCGCGACGGCAATCCAGCCGGCGGATCGGCAACCCAACGAACGGCGATGACGTTGACGTTTGGTTGAAACGCTTCTGGATTGAAGCGATTCACCTCAGTAATTGAAGCTTGCTTGGCGTTTTCGCCACTCTCACCGGCCTTTAGCCCATACTGGGTGCTGAAATAAATCTGCCCATCCACCAGCAAGAGCGCGTCGG
>JBAXAT010000020.1:0-10891 GCA_037142335.1 Verrucomicrobiota bacterium
CAGGGTGATAAATTTTGAAACGGTAGTCGCGTTCAGTCCCGCCGGCCCGACCGGGGATGAAACCGGTAATGCGCGTCCTTCAATTGCATTGGATTCACGTGCGTATAAATCTGCGTGGTGGCAATGTCGGCGTGGCCGAGCATTTCTTGAATCACCCGCAAATCGCCCCCGTTGTTGAGTAGATGCGTGGCAAAGCTGTGGCGGAGGGTGTGGGGCTTGATGTTCTTGGCGATCCCGGCGTTCCGCGCGCATTTCTTGACTAGGTGCCAGATTGTTTTCGTGCTCAACCGGCCACCACGCGTGGACAAAAACACTTCCGCGCGCGTCCGATTGTCGCGGCCCAGCTGCGGCCGGGCCTCGGACAGATACCGGCGCAACCAGTCACCGGCCGTCTTGCCAACTGGCACGATCCGTTCTTTATTACCCTTGCCGGTGGTGCGGAGAAAACCCGCCTCAAGGTTTAATTCACTCAGCGTCAGGCTGGCAACTTCGCTGATCCGCAAACCGCTGGCGTACATCAACTCCAATAGCGCTTTGTCGCGTAGGCCAAGTTTTGTTTCCGGTTTCGGCACGTTCAGAAACCGCTCGACCTCCGGGTAATCAAGCACGGCCGGCAGTGTCTGCCAGAGTTTTGGGGTGTCAATGTTCTGCGTCGGGTCGGTGGTTAGTAATTTCTCGCGGACGAGAAACCGGAAGAACATTCGCACCGCCGCCAGTCGGCGGGCGACACTGCGGACTGACAAACCGGTTGCACGGGGTTGACCACGAACGGTCTGGCCGGGCTGGCGTTGCTCCAGTAAAAACGCGGTGATGAGTTGCCGGTCAATGGCAGTGGCTTGGTTGATCGCATGCCGGTGGAGAAAGCCGGTAAATTCGGCAAGGTCTTCCCGGTAAGCGCGCCGGGTATTGGCGGCCAGCCCGCGCTCAACGGTCACATAATCCAAAAACGCGTCGACCAAATATTGCACGTAACGAGCATACCGGCCGGGACGGAAAAGTCGAGCGCCGGTAACTGTTTGACATATCAAACAAATCAACGATATTTCCGCGGTGGAGACCTGGAAACAATTCGAAGCGAACCGGCTAACTCACAGCGCCGCGCATCATTTGCGGGCGATTCAGGAACTGGGCGCAAAGTCTGGCGGCTGGGCGCGGGTCACGGACATCGCGCACGACTTGGGCGTCACGCGCGGGACGGTGTCCATCAATCTCCGGTCGCTCAAAAAGCGGGGCTTGGTCCTGACCGATGAAAGTCGGATGGTGAAGCTGTCACCGCGGGGTCGCGTACTGGTGCGGGACATCCGCGCGAAGAAGATCGTGATTAAATCATTCCTGACGACGGTGCTGGGCGTGGGCGAGCGGTATGCCGAGATGGATAGCTGTAAAATCGAACATCTACTCAGCCAGCGCACCAGCCTTTGTTTGTCCCGTTGGCTCAAGCAACTTGGGCAAGGACGGCAAGCATGAGCCACGTGCCCGGCCAGCATTTGCACGAACTGCCCGCGGGCGCGCGCGGTGTGGTGCGCCACATCGAACCAGCCGATGATGCGCTTTACCGGCTGATGGCGATGGGCCTCTGTGTTGGGCGTGAAGTCGAAGTGATTCGGCAAGGTAACCCGCTGATTGTCCGGTTGCTTGGCGCGCGAGTCGGCGTTGCCGAGCGCGTCGCCCGGCACATAGTTGTCGAAAGGCATACATGAGCACCACCGCGTCCTGTTGCCCACCGGTGTCGATCCTCACTGCGACGTCTGGGTTTCGGCTCGCACTTGCCGGTAACCCGAACAGCGGTAAGACCACGTTGTTTAACGCTCTGACCGGTCTGCGTGCCAAGACCAGCAATTATCCCGGCACTACCGTCGAGCATCGGCAAGGCCATTTCACACTGGCCGGTACTGACATCGTGGTCGTGGATCTGCCGGGGATTTACGACGTCAAGGCCAGTTCCGAGGAAGAACAGGTGGCGCTCAACATTCTGACCGGCGAACGCTTCGACATGGTCATCATCGTGGCGGATGCGACGAATCTCCGCCGCAGCTTGTTTCTGACCAGCCAAGTTATGGACATGAAAGTGCCGGTCATTGTGGCGCTCAATATGTTCGACTTGGCGGAGGCGGCCGGGGTTAGGATTAATGTGGCGGCGCTCTCTCGCGAACTTGGTTGTCCGGTCGTGCCGATTGTCGCGCGATCGGGACGCGGGCTGGAGGAGTTGCGCGCCGAGATTCGCCATCGCCAGACCACGGCGTCCCCGTCCCAAGTCTTGGCAACGTGCGGTGTCTGCGACGGGTGTCGGTTCCAAAGCCGGTATGCGTGGACGGATGCGATTGCCGGGCGGTGCATCCAGCAGACTGGTCAGCCGACCCATCGGTGGACAGAACGGCTCGATCACGTGCTGACACATCCGGTCATCGGCGTCGCCGCGTTTTTTGCAGTGATGCTAGCCGTTTTCTTTTTGATTTTCCGGCTCGCGCACATTCCGATGGATCTGATTGACGGGCTGTTCAGTCACGTCGGCGCTTGGGCGACCAGCCACTTACCGGAGGGCGACCTGCGGAATCTGTTGGTACAAGGCGTCATCGGCGGGGTGGGCGGGATGTTGGTCTTCCTGCCGCAGATTTGTATTTTATTTTTCTGCCTGTCGCTGCTGGAAGATACCGGCTATCTGGCGCGAGCGGCGTTTGTAATGGATCGGCTGATGCAACGATTTGGTTTACCCGGGAAGGCGTTCGTGCCGTTACTGTCCGCGCACGCTTGCGCAATTCCATCGATCATGGCTACCCGCGTTATCGAAGATAAGCGTGACCGGCTGGTGACAATTCTGGTCATACCACTGATTACGTGCTCGGCGCGAATACCCGTGTACAGCATGCTGGCTGCGCTGCTGTTCGCGCACAACGCATGGCGAGCGTCGTTGGTGTTTACTGGCGCGTACACATTGGGGCTGACGGCGGCGATTATTGTGGCATTCGTCTTGAAACGGACAATCCTAAAAGGCGAGACGCGCGCACTGGTGTTGGAGTTGCCTAGCTACAAAATGCCGAGCCTGCGCACGGCGATCCTGATGACATTGGATCGCGCGTGGGTGTTCATCCGCAAGGCGGGAACTGTGATTTTGGGGATTTCGATTGCGCTGTGGTTGCTGGCGACCTACCCGAAGAGCGCGCCACCGGCGAAGGCAGTCGTGCTGCAACAACAAGCGGCCAGCTTGCCGTCTGACCAGGCGGTAGCAATGCAAGCCAAGGCCGATCGGCTGATCAGCCACTCGGCTCTTGCGCACTCCACCGCAGGTTACGTCGGGCGCTGGATTGAGCCGGTGCTCCGCCCGCTCGGGTTCGACTGGCAAATAGGAATCGGCATTGTCAGCTCATTTGCGGCCCGCGAAGTGATCGTCTCGACGTTGGCTGTGATTTACGGTGTTGGTGAAGAAACCGCCCGCGAAAATCCGGAATCGCTCTACGATTCTCTACGGCGAGCTGAGCGCTCCGACGGGAGTAAAGTGTTCACAACCGCGACATGTGCGAGCTTGCTGGTGTTCTACGTGTTGGCGATGCAATGTCTCGCGACGCAAGCGATCACGCGCCGCGAAACCAACAGTTTCAAGTGGCCGGCCTTTCAATTGGCCTACATGACGGTGCTGGCGTACTCGGCGTCATGTTTGGTGTTTCAGACGTTGCGGCTGCTGGGCGTGTCGTAATCTACGGCGCGGCTTTTTCCCAGGCGAACTTGCCCTTAATGTTCTGCAGGAAAAACTTACCGGGGGAGGGAGCCGTTCGGATTGTTTCAAAAACTGCCGGCGGGACGGAGAAATACCGGTAGACGCCGGTCGCGTGAAATTCGATTTCTAGAGTTTGCGTCGCGTCGTCGTAGCCGATGCTGGCAATGTCGCTGGAGGTGACCGTCTGGCGGGGGATTGAGCTCATAATCTAATCAGCAAGGAATTCGACTCGGGCAGTGAGTTCCGGCGTTAGGAATTCATTTGGGAATTCGATCTGGACCTTAACCTGGAGTGTCCCCTTCGACCGGTTGGCTTCGGGGGCAATTTCAATGACGAAACCAGTGTATTTCTTGTCGGGATATGCTTCAGGACTAATCCGGCAACGCTGTTGCAGATGCAGCTTTGAGAGATCGGCTTCATTGACGTCGATTTCCACTTGTAAGTCGTTTAGGTTGGCCAGCGAAACGAGCGCCGTGCTCGGCCCGCGTGTGCCGCCAAAACTTTGCGGAACGACGAGCTCATCTGGCTCGACGAGCTTTTCAAGAATAATACCGTCAATTGGCGCACGGATAATGCACCAGTCGAGATAGGTTTGCGCGAGCATCACTTGGCTCTTGGCGATATGTAGTTCCGCATCTGCGGTGTCGCGAATTCGGTGTGCATCGTCTAACGAGCGCTGGCTGTCCACATTGCTTTTGGCTAGATCAACCTGACGGATGAGGTTCGTCTCAGCATTAATCAGATTGGCCTCAGCAAGGGCTTGCCGGCCTCTGGCTTCGTCGTGTCGCGCGCGGTACTCGTCTTCTTCGAGGCGCACCATCACAGCGCCTTTTTTCACCCGGTCCCCTTTCTTAACACCAATCCATTTAACCGTGCCTTGAAAGCGTGGGCTGATTGCGATGCGCGCACGTGGGATGATGTAACCACTGACTGTCAACACGGTATCGCCTGATTTTGGCGCTGACACCGGTGCAGGCGTGGCATTACCTACTACGGGACTGGATTTACCAGACAGCGGCTTGTCGTCATTGTGTCGGGTGAATAGGTACGCCGCAGTCGTCCCCAAAAGCGCACCACCGGCAATTAGAATTATGATAGTCGGCCCGCTCCGACGGCGGACTTTCTTTTCCGCCGTGATGGTCAACTGTTTCAGTTGGTCGTTTGACGTTGTCATGGTCTGTCAGAAAATGCTCATATTGAGCGCAAGGCGTCAAGCACTGGTTTGCGGGCGGCCAGCCGCGCCGGCAACAGCCCACCCAGTACACCCATAACGAGAGCGAACACCATGCCCTTGGCAATAAGCTCGCCGGTAATCCGAAACTCAAACGCTACTTCGGTAAACGTATTCCAACTCAACGTCCCGGTAGCGATGCCATTCATTGGTAACGAAAATGCGCACCCGAGCGCGCCACCCAGCAGCGCCAGCAGGACTGATTCAATCAGAAACGAAGCGTAAATGTCGCGGCGTTTGTAGCCCAGCACACGGAGTGTTCCGATTTCACGAATACGTGCGCCGACTGAGGCATACATCGTGTTCATCGCCGAAAATACCGCGCCAATGCTCATTACAATTGCGAGAAAGCTGCCAAGAAATTGAATTGGCGCACCGGTATTTGTCTGTTCTTTATAATACTCCGTCTCCGACAAGACACGCACACTCAGATCCCGGTTGGATTCGATCCGGTTGGTCAGCGCCGTAACCGACGCAGCATCGGTCACGGGACGAAGTAGGATCGAGCCATAGAACGACCGGTTGAACGCCGCTCGCGCTTCATCAGCATCGACCCAAATCTCGGATTCATAAGCAGTCTTTGCCGCATCAAAAATACCAACGACTGTCCATTCCGCCTTGCCGCCGGGAAACCGGTCACCAATCCGACAATTGACAAACCGGTGAGCAATCCGCTGACTGACGATGCACTCATTTAGACCTTGCCGGAACATACGGCCTTCACGAATCTGGACCTGCGGTCGCAGTTCAATACCGACCGGACCAAGGCCACGTACTAGAACGTGCGCCGTACCGGTACGATCAATGCGGTCCATTTGAACTAACACCTGAATTTCCGGTGAGGCGATCGGCTCGCCAGCCGCGTTGCGAGCAATGCCAGCGAGATATCGGATTTGACGGACTTCGTCGCGGGTAATCTGACTGCTCGACTCAGCGGTTGAACCTTTGCGAAGAACCAGCAGGTTCCGCGGATCGCCGGTGCTGATGTAGGTGGCGTTCAACCCACGCGCAAGCGACATCACCATCACAAAGACGGCGACAACTAGTGCGATGCCCAATGCCGTGGCAATAGTCGAGCGCCAGCGCACGACCAGACTGCGTAAGTTATACCGGAGTGGAATCGCCATCAATCCAACTCCTTCAAGCCGTCCACAACGCTCGTCTGGATGCTCATATACGACGGCACAAGACAGCTGATGATACCCAGTAACACCGCTACCGTTAAACCGGCAGCGAGAATGCTTGGCGTGACGTCGAGCTTCAACAGCACGCCGTGGGATAGTGAATAAATGTCGAGGTGGCGATATAAAATGTCAGCCCCGAAACAGCCGATAAGACCACCGGCGGCGGCCAGCCCGAATGATTCGGCTAGAATCAGGCCAAAAATTTGCCAGCCATCGAAGCCGATGGCCTTGAGGATTGCAATCTCACGAGAGCGTTCCCGAATGGCCATGCTCATTGTGCTAGCGGTCACTAGAATCATTGTGAAAACGATGACCGTGCTGATTGAGCCAATGAGTACTTTGATGTTGCCAAACATCGAGATAAAGCCGAGTTGAAACGCTCGCTCAGTTTCGGTTTTCGTTTCGGACTCGGAATTGGCGAAGGTGCTGTCAATGCGCTTAACCAAGTCTGGGATGACGCCGGCATTCTCCGCGCAAATCCAGTACATGCCAACCAAGCCTTGATTGCCCATTAATTCGTCGAAGTATTCATGATGAAAAAACAGATTGGTCATGTCAATGCCCTTGCGGTACACGCCGCGAATAATCAGCTCCGGGTTGCACGGCCAAATCGTGCCTTGCAATGTGATTCGGTCGCCAATCTTCCAGCCGAAGCGTTGCATGGTTTTGATGCCGACGTCACACGCGTTTTTCTCATTGATGAAATCGTTGATTTGCTTGGGGTCAATCTCAGCCTCACTAAAAACCGGGGACAGCTGATCGGCATCAACGGCAAATTGCGGGAAAAAATTCGCTTTGTCTTTGTAAATTCCACCGAACCACGTCAACTTCATCACGTGACTAACACCCGGCATCCGCTCTAGCCGCGGCCGGTATTTTGACGGCAACACGTTCCCCAGTGACACCTTATTGCGCACGACGAGTCGCAAGGCGGCATCTTCTGAAGTTGGTGGCTGCGTCAGCTCGTGCAAGGCCGTCTGCATCGTTGTGAACAAAAATAACGACAGCGCGACACTCAATACGGTGAGACTGAGCCGCCGCTTGTTGCGTAACGCGTTGCGTAGAATAAATCCTGGGATCGTCATGACTGCAACCCAGAATTCCCATTGATCAATTGTCCTTTTTCAAGGTGGATGGTCCTTTGCGCAAACGCCGCTGCCTTCGGGTCGTGCGTAACCAAAATGATCGTCTTGCCAGCTTGGCGATTTAACATCTGAAGCATGGTCAAGACTTCTTGAGCCGAATGTGCGTCGAGATTGCCGGTTGGCTCGTCGGCGACCACGAGCGTCGGGTCAGTCACAAGTGCGCGCGCAATGGCGACACGCTGTTCCTGACCGCCGGACAGTTGCCGCGGTAAATGCCGTGACCGGTCGCTTAGCCCGACCAAGGCCAGTGCCGCTAGAACATGCTCGCGTCGCTCACGAGTGGATAATTTCGTCAGCAACAACGGCAATTCCACGTTTTCAAAGGCCGTTAAAACTGGAATGAGATTGAAGGTTTGAAAAATAAACCCGATATGGTTGTTGCGCCAGTCGGCTAATTTGGTTTCACTCAGGTTGCCGACATTAACGCCGCGCACGAGGCATTCACCGGTTGTCGGACGGTCGAGGCCGGCAATAATGTGTAGCAATGTACTCTTGCCTGAACCGCTCGGTCCCATTAACGCCACAAACTCATTAGCATGGATATCGAGTGAGATATTGTCGAGCGCAGTGACCTCAATCTCACCATGGCGATAGAACTTTATTAGCTCGCGAATTTGAACAATTGGTTCCGGCATTGTGAGTGGAACTGTAGCATAGCGACCGGAGATTGGAAGCCGGACAAACAACAAGGCCGCTCCTTTCGGGGAGCGGCCTTGCCGGGAAAGAACTTACCGTGGATGTTAACGTTCCGTCTGGAGTTTCTTTAATTGCGTTTTCAAATCGGCAATTTGTTTTTCAATGGCTTGCGCATCTTTCGCAGCTGGAACCGTTACCTTACGAGTCTCGGCGAGCTGTGCGGCCAAGACTTTATTTTCGTTTTCGAGATTCCCGACGCGCTTGGCAATTTGCCGGAATTTTTCGGCCTCAGCCCAGGCGATATCAGCTTGCTTGCGTAACTTGACCACCTCGTCAGACTTGACGACCGGCTTCTTGGCGGCTTCAAGTTCAGCCGCCAAAGCCTTGTTCTTCAGTTGCAAGCTAGTAAGCTCATCTTGGTTAGCTTTGTTGGACGCGGCTTTGGCATCGGTAAGTTCAGTATTGGTCTTCTTCAATTCCGACGACTCGACAGGCTTAGCGACTGGAGCTTTCTTGGCGGCGTCCAGTTGCGCAGTTAGGTTGGCAGTTTGCTGCTGGAGCTTGGTAATATTGGCCTGCTGGGCGGCTCGCGCTTTCTCAGCGTCGGCTTTGGTGTCCGCCAGTTCAGCCCGCAGCTTCTTTAGCTCCGGTGACTCCACCGGCTTGGCTGCTGCAGCTTTCTTGGCACTGTCAAGCTGGACGGCAAGGTCTTTGTTGTCTTGTTGTAATTTTCCAGCTTCGCGTTGTTGTGCGGTACGTGCCTTCTCGGTTTCCGCTTTTGCCTCAGTCAGATCATTCCGCAACTTCTTCAACTCCGGTGACTCTGCTGTCGCGGTTTTTTTGGCGGCGTCCAGTTGGGCAGTTAGATTGGCAGTTTGCTGTTGGAGCTTGGTAACATCGGCCTGCTGGGCGGCTCGCGCTTTCTCAGCGTCGGCTTTGGTGTCCGCCAGTTCAGCCCGCAGCTTCTTTAGCTCCGGTGACTCCACCGGCTTGGCAACCGGACGTGGTGCTTCAGTTGCGGATGTATCGAAGTTTTGGCTGGCCGGTGCAGATTTCTGAGCGACTTGGATTTGACGAGCTTCGGCGAGTTGTGCGACTAGTCTCTTATTTTCACGATCAAGATCGCTCACGCGATTTGCGGCTTGCCGTGATTTCTCAGCGTCGTTCTTGGCGTCCGCGAGTTCGGCACGCAGTTTGGCGATTTCTTCATTGCCGGCAGCGGGTCTACCGGTGGTAACGATGGTGCCTTTGGGCTTTTCAGATTCGAGAGATACCGGATTACCGGCCACAACAGCTTTGGTTGACGGCTGAACCTTTGCAGAGCTTAGTTGTTCGCGAAGCTGGGCGTTGGTGCGTTCTAACTCAGAATAACGACGGGCCATAGCGGCACGTTCGGCACGATCAATCTCAGCACGAGCAGCGAGGTGCTTATACTCTTCAACCTCGGCACGCGCACGGGCGTAGGCGGGACGAAGTTGATTTAACTCTTCTGAGGCCGTTAAGTTCGGTTTGCCGCCAATCTTTTTGGCCAGATCGGCATCGGCTTTTGCGCGGGCAAGCTCGGTACGTAGCTGCTTCAGCTCTTCGGTGTCGCCAGTGACGATCGACTTGGCGGCGACGGTGTTAGCTGTAGCGAGTTCAGCTTTGGCAGCGGCCAATTCGGTGCGAAGGCGTGATAGCTCTTCATCATTTGCTGGTGCAATTGTTTTAACGACCGGGACGGTTTTCTTGGCGGCGTCCAGTTGCGCAGTTAGGTTGGCAGTTTGCTGTTGGAGCTTGGCAACCTCATCCTGCTGGGTGGCTCGCACTTTCTCAGCATCGGCTTTGGCGTCCGCCAGTTCAGCCCGCAGCTTCTTCAACTCCGGTGACTCCACCGGCTTGGCCGCGAGTTTCTCCTTGAGACCGGTAAGATCACGCTCGCGAGTTGCGAGCTGTTCCGAAAGCTGCTTGCGTTCCTGCTGGAGCTCTGCAACTTGCTTTTCAGTGCGCGATTCAACGGTGGTGGCTTGCTTGCGAGCTGTCTCGAGTTGGGCAGTCAAGTCTTTGGTTTGCTGCTGGAACTTGGTAGCCTCAGCTTGCTGGGTGGCCCGCACTTTCTCAGCATCGGCCTTAGCGTCCGCCAGTTCAGCCCGCAGCTTTTTCAGCTCCGGTGACTCAATAGCGGCAGCTTTCTTGGCGCTGTCAAGCTGACCGGCGAGATCCTTATTGTCTTGTTGTAATTTTCCAACTTCGCGTTGTTGTGCGGTGCGCGCCTTCTCAATTTCTGCTTTTGCCTCAGTCAGATCACTCCGCGACTTCTTCAGCTCTGGTGACTCCACAGCTGCGGTTTTTTTGGCGGCGTCCAGTTGCGCAGTTAGGTTGGCAGTTTGCTGCTGGAGCTTGGTAGCCTCAGCTTGCTGGGCGGCTCGCGCTTTCTCAGTATCAGCCTTAGCGTCCGCTAGTTCAGCCCGCAGCTTCTTCAACTCCGGTGACTCCACCGGCTTAGCCGCGAGTTTCTCCTTGAGACCGGTAAGATCACGCTCGCGAGTTGCGAGCTGTTCCGAAAGCTGCTTGCGTTCCTGCTGGAGCTCTGCAACTTGCTTTTCAGTGCGCGATTCAACGGTGGTGGCTTGCTTGCGAGCTGTCTCGAGTTGGGCAGTCAAGTCTTTGGTTTGCTGCTGGAACTTGGTAGCCTCAGCTTGCTGGGTGGCCCGCACTTTCTCAGCATCAGCCTTAGCGTCCGCCAGTGCAGCCCGCAGCTTTTTCAGCTCCGGTGACTCAATAGCGGCAGCTTTCTTGGCGGCGTTAAGCTCAATAGTCAGATCTTTCGTTTGCTGTTGGAGTTTGGTGATTTCCGCTTGCTGCGTGGTGCGGGCTTTTTCGGAATTAGTCTTCGCGTCCGTGAGTTCGACACGCAGCTTCTTCAACTCCGGTGACTCCACCGGCTTGGCCGCGAGTTTCTCCTTGAGACCGGTAAGATCACGCTCGCGAGTTGCGAGCTGTT
>JBAXAT010000021.1:0-10820 GCA_037142335.1 Verrucomicrobiota bacterium
GTGAAACTGCTGCAGCGGTCGCCGTTGACAAGGCCGTCACCAGCATCCTCAATAGTGGCAAGATCAAATCCCTCGCCGCCGGCAGAATGGGCTACGGCACGAAGGAAGTCGGCGATTTGGTGGCCGGGGCGCTATAAAATGGAAATGGCATGCGTCGCTATCTTTCACTGTTGCAGGCTGTGGTCTTCGCGTTGTGCCTAAGCCATTCTAATGCGGCCGGGTCAGTTGACCCAACAAATACAGTGGTGGTGGTTTTTGGTCAGAACTTAACTGCTGCACAAAGCGACCAGTTTTGGCGCGCAATTAGCGACCGGTTTGTACAAGAGAACAAGCTTGTCGCAACGGATGCGGAATGCGAAGCCTTTGAGAAGTTCCAGAACAACTCAATGGTCAAAGGCCGTGAACAGTGGAAGCACGAACTGGCCGACATTGAATTAAAACTCAAGTCCGTAGACCTACCGGAAGCGAAGAAGCAGGAATTGCAAAAGAATCGCGAAATGTATCTTCGCCTTGAGCAGACTCAAATAAAAATGGAACAGTATCCCGGCATTAAGGAGGCGCAGCGGAAAAATTCGCGCCAATGGGTCACGTGGTTCAAAGCGGATAAAGTTCTGTATGAGAAATATGGCGGCGCAGTCGCGATCACAAAGTTTGGGCTTTTCCCATTTGAAGCGCGTCGGAAGCTGACGGCGGAACACATCCAACGCGGTGATATTGTGTTTGTCGATAAAACATTCGAAGCCCAGTTTTGGGAAAATTACCAAAAGCCCGGCCGCCATCTTGCACAAAAAGAGCAAATTGATTTCACTCCGTATTGGCTAAAGCCGCTTCCAGATAATTAGCCAGCAGTACTCGTCGAGTTTTCGAGTTGGCTCTGGAATTCCCGGTAACTGATACAGTTAGCCGCGAAGGATACCTTGCATTCTACCGCAAACCTGTCAGAGTGTGCCTCGCGCTGTAACCTCGCGGTTCGCGCTTCTTGTCCAGGTTCAAAGCCTGTCCTTTGATGCCTGATGGAATCCCGGCAGGAACGCAACCGAAAGGATCGTCAAATGGAAGAAATCGTCAACGTCGAGGGAATAGTCACCAAAGTTCTGCCCGGCACAATGTTTCACGTTGAGATGGGCGAGAAAAAGCATCAAGTCTTGGCTCATATTTCCGGCAAAATGCGCAAACGCTGGATTCGCATCAACGTCGGCGACCGCGTCAAAATGGAAATGACCCACTACGATCTCGGCAAAGCCCGCATCGTCTACCGGCTCTCTTAAAGTTTGTCAATCGCGGCTTGCACCCGCCGTGGCGCGCCGTGGCGTTCCAACACCGTAAGTCCGTCGGCCACGGATTGCTGCATGTCGGCCGGTAACGGCGGATCGGAAACGCCAAAACACCGGGCGGCGATGATACCGAAAAGCGCATTGCCGAGCGCATTCAAATGACCCGGGTCTTTCATAATCGCCCGGTAACCAGTCGGATCGCTTTTCAGCCACGGATGAAACCACGCGTACTGGTCAATCAATCCCGCTCCCGTCGACTCAGCCACGCGGCGTTCGACTTCCATATGTTTGGTTACATCATGTCCGACTTCTGGCAACAGCGCGTAGTAAGTTTGGAACACGACTAACGCTCCGGCTTCCTGCAACGTTTTTTCCAACGACCGCAAATCGGCTTCAAAGTCCGGCAGTGGCCGTCCCCGTCCTGAATCATTTCCGCCAATCGTGATGATCACCAAATGCGGATGCACCGCCACCACATCACCGTCCACCCGCGCCACGAGATCAGCCGCCGTGTTGCCGCCGATGCCGGTATTGAGAACCCAGACCCGTTGCTTCACCGACTGCTGCAGCGCGAACGTCAGCCAACACGCCCAGCTATGCCGGCCTTCGTTGTGCGTGCCGATGATGGTATTGCTCGAACCGAACGCCACAATGCGATTCACCTGTTCATTGCCAGCCGCACGCCAGCTCCTGATCAATTCGGGAAACTGTTGCATGGCTCACGTATAAACCAAACCGCCACGCGCCGGCAAGTCACACCACCGCGGCCATAACTGGGCTTGCCCAGTCTAGGCGGAGCGGGTGAAGCTCAAAGCTGGTGTCGATCCACATTGACGGAAAGATTTACCTACCTAGCCCGGTGGAGCGAACTACGAGTCGCTGGACAGTCTAACTAATCTTCGTTCAAACGAACTGGCTGCAGGCCGGGAATGTATTTGCAGGCTTCGACAAGCGCCGCGCTGTACCGGCCGTAAGTCATCGCCGTGTGATGGATGAACGGGCCTTCCATGGTGATCCGCTCCCAACGCGGCCAGTTGTCCACTTTCATCCAGACATAATTATTCAAGGTATGCGGGCCGTCCATTGAAGTCCCCTCGCCCACGGCGAGCCGGTAGTCGCCGGTGTCGCCATCGAACCTAGCCACGGTGATGTCGCCGCCGCGCAATGGAAAATGCTGCATCCCGGCCAGCGGGCTGGCAGAATCCTGTGGTGACCGATTTTTACTTTTTCGCCGGGCTTGCACATTTCGGTTGGCGCGCCGCCGTGCCAGAGCAAGATGCCGTTGTCGTCCGTGGGATGCCGGACGGTGAACTCCGCCAGATAAACCGGTGCCGCCGCGAACGCCGCGCGATGGAGCAACGTAGTGCTGATTGCCCCGTGAATATCAGACTCGCTGCTGAACGGCACGGTATTACCGACGAGACTATCGGCAAACATGGTGTATGCGCCCATCGCATCCACGATGGCTGGGAATGACTCAAACGCGAGCGCGTCGAGACCGTTGTCGGCCACGTGGGCCAGCATCTGGTCGCGCACAGCGAGGATGCGCATCAACGGTTCGTCGTCGGCAAAACCTTCGACGATAATGCGCTGGCGCATTTCACGGGCTTCGCGTTCGTAGCCGGCCCGATTGCCGGCCAACCGCTGGCGCGTGTGCTCGATGAACTGCACCATGTCAATCGGCAGGACTTCCACATTGAACCGTTCGAGCAACTCACTCTCGTTTGCAATCGTCGTCCAGAAGAAATCAATCCGTTGCCCGACGTGGCCGATGCGCATCCCGCGCCGAAGCATGTTAGCGGCATGAGCGGCGCGCAGGAACATGTCCACGCCGGTCCGCAGTTGCGGGTCATTCATCCGGCAATTCTCAATGTAGGTGAAAGGCACGCCGAGTTTGCGCAGCACTTTGGTCGAGGCGAACATCCCGCAGAGCGAGTCGCGCAAGCGGGTGCCATCCGGCAGCGGCGATTCATCGCGCGGACCCCAGACGAGCGTCGGCACGCCGAGCTTCTTACCGATCATGCCGACGGCGCCTTCAGTACCAAAATTGCAATGCGGCACGAACAGCGCATCCACTTCCTTGGCGTGAAAATGAGCCATGACCGGATCGACGTGTTTCTGGTCGCGGACAAGGCCGTCCGGCACCACGCCTTCGAGATCGACAAAGTCCACCTGCCACTCACGCAGCTTGGCTTGCAGCTCGCCCTTGAGCCGCAGGGCATCTGTGTGACTGAAGACAAACTTTCCAATCGGACAGAGACCAAGCAACGGACGAGTGCGTTTTTTCATTGGTATTCTTCGGTGGAGTTAAAACGAGTGGACATCGCCGTGGGCCACAAGTTGCGCAATGGCGGCTCGGCTCGGCGGCAGGACCGGCTCCTCGGCATTCTGGGCGTAGTAGATGTCAATCAGTGATTCGAACAATTCATCGTACGCCGCGCATGGTTCCTGGCCGCCTTTCGCCAACGCGTCATCCATGGCGGCGCGAATTGCCAGAACCCGCCAGCGCCAGCTCTGCTGAACGCGAGTCGGCAACTGCGCTTCTGCGCGTTTGAACAGATCAAGACACTCGGCGGTTTGCGTCAGCGCCGGTAACTTGTATCGCAACCGGTAGGTCTTACCACCCTTCAAGGCAGCCATGAAGTAGTAAACCATGTAGTCATGATCATCGATTTTAATGGAAAGTTCGGTGCCGAGATTCTTTTCGGAAATTGCAATTGCGTTGGCAACGTCATCGACAACCGCCGGCGCAAATTCAGCGGCGATGTATTCCCGCATGATTTCAGTCGCGGAACGCCGGCCATCCCAATACGACTGCAATAACACCACCTTGTTCAAGTCCTCGAAAATGCCTTCGGAATACGGGAACCCACCGGCGAGTCGCTCACGGGATTCCGCCCAATACTTACCCCAGAACTGCGGCATGGCATTGGCGCCGAAGCCGCCCCACGGCGTCATCCCCATCATGCTGATCTCAGGGAAATCAAGCAGCGGCAAACCGCCCGGTGCGCCGTGTTGACCGAGGAACGTCGCGCCCGGTCCGTGCCGCAAATCCACCATCAGGTAATCCGCCCAAGCCGGCTTGGTAACAAAGGCGTGGTGCACTCCTTCCCATTCGCCGGTGGTGAACGTATCGAATCCCCAAGTAGAAAGGACGGTCTTCGCTCGGGGATGGATTTGCCGGCAAAGCTCGCCGAGCTTGGTCGCGAGTTTGATAAACCCATTCGCACCCCACGGCGCGCAGCGCGCACAAGTGCAACCGCCCTGGTCGTAGGGCCAGATCCAGAGATACTCAAATTCAATACCGCTCAGCGCCGCGAACAATTCGCGCCGGCTGGCTAGCAACAACTCCACCGCTTCCGTCTGTGAGGGACACAGCTCAACATGGTAATGCCCAACTGGCGGACGCGTGTAACCGTTCTGACCGGCACGCCAGTCGGCGCGCAATGGAACCGGACTATTGGCGTAACCTTCGTTGGCGAGCATCGTCAACCCGGCGCCCATGCCCACAGCATTGGCTGCGCGCAACATCGCGCGCAACCGGTCGAGCATCGCTTGGGCGGCAGGATCGGCAATGCCGTTGTAATGATGCATATCGAACCAGACCGAAAGCACGTTGCAGCCCCACAACGCCAACTCCTCGATGTACTGCGTCACCTGCTCAATCGGCGCATCGTGATAGAAGTTGTGGAAGTGCGTCGCGAAATACATCCCGCGTACTTGCTTCTCCGGAACCGACACACCCCGCCAACTCCGGTCCCGCAGATATTTGCCGACGCCGTACAACAAGCCGCGCTCGTCATTACCGGTAATTCGCGTCTGCTCCCCGGCGCTTTCGATGCGGAACCCTTCCCGGCCAATCCCCTTCTCAATCGCCAGCACGATGTCCGCGCGCTTGTCACCGGGAATAAGCCGGATGCCGGCGCGCTCCAGCAAACGCCGTTGCAATATCTCACTGGTCTTGGTCACCAAGGGCGTGACCGGTGCGGCGGCGAAATAACTCAGGGTGCTCATCGAAGTTCTTTCTCCAGCTTGCCAAATGTTGGCATGTTGTTATTCACTCAAAGTCTCAAGAATCAGTGGAACCGTTTGTTCCCAAGCCGGCGGCACATCCTCGCTGATCATCAGACAATAACGCAACAGCCCGGCCTCCCGACGAATGCGCCGTATCTTCGCACAAAGCTCCTGCGCCGGCAACCGGTACCAACCCAAATTGGGATGCAACCACAGGTATTTGTCCGGCCACGCCGCCCGCGCTTCCGCCACGGACAAGTCGCCTTCGGGAAATTCAGTAAACGAGTCAATTCCACCAAATGGCAAGCGCGCCACGTCGCCGGCAATCGGCCGGAGCTTGCCGTCGTAATGCACGTGCAACTGTTGGCCGCTCGACTTCAGGATGGCCAGAATGCGCTCATAGACCGGCACGAAGTGGCGCCGGTACAAAGCCGGGCCAATCGCCTCAATCGAAATGTTCTCCCACAGCTTGAGATGCCGGGCCGGCGTCTGCGTCGCGGCGGTGAAATCGCAATACGTCAGGTCATTCATCAATTCCATCAGCTCAAACAACTCCGGGACGCCGGAGGCAATGTCGAGTGAGAATTGTTCCAGCCCCACGTAATCCACCAGCAGCTTTTGAAATGCCGTCCGGTTCTGGGTCAGCATCCCAAAGGTGATTCCATTGTTACCCACCGCCGCTTCCGCCTGCGTGAACGCTTCGGCCACCGGTTCCACGGTGACATCGGACAACGCCCGCGCCATGATCCGGTAATCCGCCGGCGTCTTGATGAGATGTTCCTGCAGCCACTCGCCGAGGTGCCACTCGTGCAACTCGCCGATGTCCGTGATCCAGCGCACATCCCGTCGCACATTCCCATCCGGCTGCGGACTGGTCGTCTCCACGATGTTCACGTGCGGCCGGATATGCCTGGTCACTGTCGCGTGATTGATCCGCCCCAACCCGAGCCGGTGCAGCCGCGCCCAATCCACTTGCGGCCGGTTATCAGCAAACCAGTCATACACGGCATAGACCGGCCGGGTGACTGGTTGCCCAGCTAACGACGCTTCAAACCGGCCACGGACGGAATGATCAGCGACTGAAGCCAAGTTCTTTTTCCACTTCAGCGATGGATTCTTCGATGATGTCCATCCCCTTGTGCGCGACTTCGTCGGGCATGATGATTGGCGGGCTCATTCGCAGGATGTGACCGGCAGGAATCCACGCCAAGCCCTTCGCAAACGCGCGTTGATAGACCCGCTTGCCGGCTTCATCGAAGGGTTCCTTCGTCTTCTTATCTTTCACCAGCTCGACGCCGATCAAGCAGCCCTTCACGCGGGTATCGCCCACGATGGGGAAATTCTTCTTCCACGACGCCATGCGTTTGGCGAACAACTCGCCCAAGTGCGTCGCGTGGTCGAGCAAGCCTTCTTCCTCGATGACTTCCGTGCTGGCCAAAGCCGCCGCGCACGCCATCGGATTGCCGCCGTAGCTCGACGACGCGCTGATCGCTTCAAACTTCTCCTTGAGCGACTCGCGCACCGCCACGCAGGTGACCGGGAAGCCATTGCCGAAACCTTTACCGATGGACACCACATCCGGAATCACACCCCAATGTTCCATCGCCAGCCACTTACCGGTGCGGCCCCAACTCGTCAATACTTCGTCGGCCATGAGCAAAATCTTCCGGTCATCGCACAGCTTCCGCAATTTCGGGAAGAAATCGTCCGGCGGCATCACCGACCCACCCCAGCCCTGGATTGGCTCCAACACAAAACCGGCCACGGCATTCACCGTCGCCCGGTCGAGGTACTCGGCGTAGAACTCGATGTACTTGTCCGTGTCAATTGTCCCATCGGGCTTCGACCAGTGCGGCCGGTAAGCGTTTGGGCGCGGCAGTAGATGCATGCCCGGTGCGCGCGTCGCGCCGTACACTGGCGAGCGGATTTCGGCGAGCGACACCGCGCCGTAGGTCTTGCCGTGGAAATCGTAGAAGCAGGACAACAACTCATGCTTGCCGGTACCAGCGCGCAACACGCGCATCCCGGCCTCAACTGCCGCCGTGCCGCAGTCGTAAAATTGGTAACCCTTCAAATCACCCGGCAAGATCTGCGCGAGCTTCTCGCAGAGCAACGTCTTGATCTTGGTCGTAAAATCATGGGCGTTCATCAACTGCCCGGCGTACTTCGCCACCGCCTCGCTCACCTTCGGATGACAATGCCCGAGCGTGGTCACATAAATACCGGAGCTGAAATCAATGTACTGGTTGCCGTCCACGTCGTGGAGCGTGCAGCCCTTGCCGGACTCAAACGCCACCGGGAACAGTTTGACCTGACCCGACAACCCCTTGAAATACTTTGTGCACCGGTCATGCCAATGTTTCGACTCCGGGCCCGGCACGGTCTTGGTCACAATTTTCGGGTACTGCTTAAAGTCCAATGCGTACGGAGCGGGATTGAAGCGCGGCTTAGTCATATTAATAATCCTTTATAGTTCGATTGCGAAAAACAGGGAATCACACAGTCGTGGCCGAACAGTATTTATCTTGTCCGCGCCTGACAAGCAGAAAACGCAATAGTTGAACGGGCGTCTCGCCCATTCCACTATTTGAGACAAGCTGGAAGCCACTCCAGACTTCCCTTGCCCATGAAGAAAAGTTGACTTGCGGCAAAAAGTTCGGACAATCCGCCGATAATGAAATATTCGGCTGCAACAATCTTGAGTTGGCTGCTGGTCGCCACGGCGGCGTTGGCGGCCGACTGGCCGCAATGGCGCGGGCCCAACCGCAATGGGATTTCCACGGAGACGAATTGGCTGACACAATGGCCGGCAGCGGGACCGAAACAACTTTGGCAGACAAACGTCGGCTTGGGCTGTTCGTCCATCACCGTCAGCCGTGGCCGCGCCTACACGCAGGGCAATCAGAACGAGACCGACACGGTCTATTGCTTTGACGCCACCACCGGCGCTGTCCTCTGGAAATATCCGTACGCCTGCCCACTCGCGCCCAAGTACTGGGAAGGCGGCACGCTGGCCACCCCGACGGTGGACGGCGACCGCGTTTATACGCTGAGCAAGGTTGGCCACCTGTTCTGCTTTCAAGCTGAGACCGGCAAAGTCCTCTGGCAAAAGCATCTCGAGACCGACCTCGGCGGTAAAATGCCGACGTGGGGGTTTGCCGGCTCGCCGTTCGTGCTGGATAATTTACTCCTGCTCGACACCGGAGCCACCAACGGCGCATTGGTTGCGCTCGATAAACTCACTGGCGCCATCGCATGGCAGAAAGGCAGCGACCCGGCCGGCTACAGCACGCCGACGCCGTTCATATTCCAAGGAAAACAATGCCTCGCGGTGTTCAACGGCTTCGGCCTGGTTGTGCACGAACTTAGTGACGGCAAGGCAGTCGCGCGATTTGCTTGGAAAACAAAATACGAAGTCAACGCCGCCTCGCCGATTGTCGTGGATGACAAGATTTTCATTTCCTCCGGCTATGGTAGCGGTTGCGCGCTGCTTCAGTTGCAGCCCGGCAATCTCACCGCACTCTGGCAAAACAAGGCGATGCGCAACCACTTCGCGAGTTGCGTGCTCTGGCAAGGCCACCTGTATGGCTTTGACGAAAGCGCGCTAACCTGCCTGGAATTTGCCACTGGCGCCGTGAAATGGACGGAGCCCAGCCTTGGCAAAGGCGCGCTGATGCTGGCGAACGGTAAACTGATCATCCAAGGCGAAAAAGGCGATCTGGTCATCGCTGAGCCGTCACCGACCGGCTTCAAGGAATTAGCACGCGCCAAGGTGCTCACCGGCAAATGCTGGGTCATGCCGGTCTTGGCCAACGGCCGGTTGTACGTCCGTAACAATGCCGGCGACTTGATCTGCCTTGATCTAACGAATCCCAAATAATGGAGACTAAAATGCTAACTCGCAAATGGATGTTGGGCTGTCTGTTGTTCGCGGTGACAACTTTTTCTGGCTGGGCGGCGGATTGGCCGCAATGGCACGGTCCTAACCGCGACAATGTTTGTACTGAAACCGGCTTGTTGGTGGCCTGGCCGGCCGACGGCCCGCCCCTCGCGTGGAAGGCGACCGGACTCGGCGGTGGGTATGCGGGCGTGGCGGTCGTTGGCGACAGGATTTTTACCAGCGGCGATTTCACCAACGGGGCGTTTGTGCTGGCACTGGATGTTAAGTCCGGCCAGTTGCTCTGGCAATCGCCGCTCGGTAAGTCTGGCGGCGGGGCTGGCTATCCAGGCCCGCGCGCGACCCCGACCGTGGCCGGCAAGTTGGTGTGTGCGCTGGGACAGCACGGCGATCTGGTGTGCCTGCAGGTCAGCGACGGCAAGGAAGTCTGGCGGAAGAATCTAATCACCGATTTTGGCGGCAAAATGATGTCGGGCTGGGGTTACACCGAATCGCCGTTGGTGGTCGGTGATAAATTGTTGTGCACGCCGGGCGGAGCCGCCGGCAGCGTTGTCGCGCTCGATATGAAGACCGGTGTGCAGCTGTGGCGGACAGTTGGACTCACAGATGCCGCCGCATATTCATCACTGATCGCCACGAAGATTGCCGGGGTACCGCAGGTGGTCGTGCTGACCGGCGCGCACGTGGCCGGGCTGGTCCCGGAGACCGGTAAAGTGCTTTGGTCAGCCCCGCGCGCCGGCTCGACCGCCGTCGTGCCGCTGCCGATTATTAAAGACGATTTCGTTTTTGTGACCTCGGGCTACGGGATCGGGTGCAACTTGTTCAAAATCACTCGCACCGGCGAGGTATTCAAAGCTGACGAGGTCTACGCGAACAAGGAAATGGTCAACCACCACGGTGGCGTCGTGTTGGCCGGTCAGAATGTCTACGGCTATAGCGATGGCAAAGGCTGGAAATGTATGGATTTCCAGACCGGCGCGAGTGTTTGGGAGTCGAAGAAACTCGGTAAGGGCACATTGTTGTGTGCGGAAGACCACTTGTATTTGCGCGGTGAAAGCGGCGGGACATTGGTTTTGATTGAAGCCACCCCGACCGGCTGGCAGGAGGCCGGTCGGTTTACCCAGCCGAACCTGAGCGGCAAAAGCACCTGGGCGCACCTCACCATCAGCGGTCGCAAGCTTTTCGTCCGCGACCAGGATGTTTTGCTCTGCTACAACATCAAGAATTGAAGTAACTGGTTCTTTGATGTCGGGCGCCTCTGGCGGGCCACGGTGGGCAACCATCCCGCTCGTTTAATAGCAGGACAGGCATCTTGCTTGTCTGTGTTAAATGCGCAAGCTGGAAGCTTATGCTACTAGAATAGACAGGCGGGACGCCTATCTAACTAAACCAAACCTTTGCGACTTGGCGTGAGATTCGTTTGAACCACACATCACAATGGGCAATTTCTTGTTCATCGGTTTTGGCGCCTGTTCTTTAGAGTCCTTCGTTGTAGAACACAAACAATCCATCCTTGCCGGGCGCCACTAAATCCAAGCGGCCGGTCCCACGCAAATCAGCCAGGGCAAAAGCAATGCCACAACCTTTGCCGGTGCCAATTGGACCATAGTCAATCACCTGCTTGGCAAACCCTT